>DATANL010000195.1:0-5424 GCA_036266295.1 Pyrinomonadaceae bacterium
TCCTGTCGCGGTGCTCTGCCCAAAGACCGGCAGACCCACCAACGCCAGAACCACGAGAACGAAAAAGAACTTCCGAGACAAATTTCTCATTGGGCTCCTCCGAGAGTGGTTATTGGTGCTAACCAAAGGGATTGGCTAACAGACAGTTGCAACTTTTTGGGTACTTAGTGCCAAGTCCGGACTTGGCGATGATACTTCCAGCGAAACTGAGACTGATTTCGCCGCCAGAAATGCAAGTCGCGCGCCAACCTAACCCATTCCCTGAACCCCACTTATTTCCCACTTTCAGAACGATTAGCGACAATTGCACGGCGGGCCGGTTGTAGTTTTTGTAGATTCATACAAATTCTTGGATAGACCGTGCCCGGCCTTTTCGGCATCGCCCCGATTGTTATTTCGTGGTGAGAAAACAAAAAAAGAGGAGGAACCGCTTGGGTTCCTCCCCTTTGGGAAACTCTAAACAAACGTTTGTTCGTTTAGAAGTTAAGTCTCAACACCAACTGAACAAGTCGACCACCTGGATCGTTCGTGGTCGAGATGTCCTGGTAAGCTGCCGTGTAACGTCCGAACAATCCGGAGGTCAAACCACCCGGAGCATTGACGTCGTTACCGGCCGCACCGACCAGCCAGTTAATGTTGTTGAAGGCATTCAAGGCCTCAGCGCGCATTTCCAAATTCATGCGCTCTGTGAACTTGATCTTCTTCGCCAGGCTCAGGTCGAAGCGGAAGAACGCTGGTCCTTTGAGAACCAGATTGTTGAATCCGCAACCACCGACAATGCCTTGCTGACAATTGCCGAAACCGGCCGGTGCGATGAAGCGTCCGGACGGCGCACCCTGCGTGTAAACAGCACCCGCCGAAGTAAAGCTCACGTTGTTAGCGCGGAACGTATTCAGACGAATGTCCAACGGCAGGAAATAAACCTGACCGGTCGCAGCACTGTTGTCTGAATTCGCCTGACCGCGATAAACACCGATCGCTTTCTGCAAGTCCTTCTGGGTCATGCCGACCAACTGGACGTTGCCGAACGAGAAGGGCGAGCCACTCTGAATGCGAATGTTGCCATTGAATACCCAGTCACCCAGGAATCCATTAACGATGCCCTTGGTGCTGCCGAGGAATTGCTTGCCGCGGCCAAAGGGCAGTTCGTAAATGAAATTGGTCTTGAAGCCCTGGGTGATATCGAACGGCGAGAAACCCTTGCGCAGGTGATAATCGCGCAAGGTTGCCGGCTGATCGAACACCACCGAGCTGCTCGCATATTCATTCGACAAAGCTTTGCCGAACGTGTAGTTCGATTGCACCAGGAGCCCACGAGAGAGACGACGACGAAATTCTAAGGTCACGGCGTCGTACCAGCTCTGGGCATTGTTATTGATCTCGAACGCGCCACCGCGTTTGCCTGGGTTTACTACAAAGAAGTTCACGGGAACTCCCCAGGCCGCGCGATTTGGCGCGAACAACGATTCATTTGCCGTACCGGCGAAGATACCCCAGAAACCGCCGCAGCAACGGCCGGCGCCGAGGCTCGGATTCAACGGGTTAAGTGGCGACAGAATCGTAGTATTGGCCCACAAGCTGCTCGAGTAGTGAGCCGCATTGTTAACATCTGAGTTCACCGTTGCGCCGCTAATGACTTGCGTGGGCGCCTGGATATTTTTGAAGAGAATCGGCAGCGGAGACGTGTTTGTTCCGGGGCCGAAATACTTCATGGTGAACCCGCGACCATTAGCCAGGTTGGCCAAGACGTTGGCCTGGGCCAGCTTGAACTCATTCGCCGCACCATTCTCAAAGACGTTGAGTTCGTTAAGATCGACTTGTCTCCAGAGCTGATGTCCGCGATTGCCAACGTAACGAACTTCGATCACGTTGTCCTTCTTGATTTCGCGCTGGATGCCTATCGTCCACGATTCCACGTATCCGGTTTTCAGATTCGGGTTGAATGAATTTGCCGCGTCGGTGATAAATCCCGTGCTGGGCAAGTTGGGCTGCGTCGGTACACCGGGAGCAGTTGCGGGAATGCCATTGCGGAAAAGTAGTCCGAAGGGCAGAGCGAACGGTGTCCCGGTGATGTTCTGCGAAGCGTCAATGGTCTGTCCCGGGTTCGCCGCCTGAATGCTCAAGAAGGTGTTGATACCTTCACGAACAAAGGCAGTTGAAAATCCTCCGCGAACGACGGTCTCTCCGGCCTCGCCGGCCAGTCTATGCAACAGGCCGCTGCCGAAGTGTGGTTGCCAGGCAAACCCGAAGCTTGGCGCAAAATTTCCGTACTGGGTTTTGTATGTTTCGTCGCCGGCGGCAAAGCGCGTGTAGGTGGTCGGCGAACCAGTCAAGGTCCCCGGCTTAAATAGATTGCCGATACCCGATTCGCCATACAGGCCCGCGTAACCGGTTTGGGTCAGCGTGTTGTTCAGCGATGAGAACGGCCCTTGAACCTCCCAGCGCAGGCCGTAGTTCAAAGTAAGGTTCGGCTTGATGCGCCAGCTGTCCTGACCAAAGATTCCGTACTCGGTCTGTTGGCCGCGGCTGGTGAAAAAACCCTGCGGGACATAATTCCCCGAAGTCTCACTCAGAGCGACCTGACGACCCAAAGACGCAATCCGGCCCACCAGCGTCGCCCACATGTTGGCGGCGTTGGCTTGCTGGTTAACGCCCGGAGCCAATCCCGCAAAGGCGGTGAACGCCGGCGAGGTGGCCTCGAGTGACGAACTGACGCCGAAGTTGACCGTCGGCACCACATTCGAGTCGGTGATCCAGAGATTCAACCTGGTGAAACTGGCGCCCAGATTGAAGGCATGCTTGCCGTGGACCCAGCTCAAATTATCCTGGAACTGCTTGACCGGGGCATTGCGAAGTTCGGGCGCGCGAGTGGCGGTCGCCGTGTTGACGCCGAAACCGGGGCTGTTGATGTTGAGACTTGCGAAGCCCTGGTTGGAAAACTGCTCGGGCGTGACTTCACCAAAGAACTTAGTCGTTCCGCCGGTTAGACCGAAGCGAGCTTCGTTAGTGATGTTCGGCGTGATGGTCCAGCGCCATGCCGAAGTGTTCGAGAACCGATTCGAGGTTTGGCTACCGTGATTCGGGAAGCCCGGGAAAACCGGATCCACGTTATTCAGGAAGTCAACCACGGAATCAAACTGTTGATAGTTGGAAATGTTCTCGAGGTGATGGTTCTTGCCAAGGTTGGCGTCGAGACGAACGGTCGGAAAACGACGCGTTTGTCCGCCGGTGTTAAAGAACCCAAACTGCTGCAGATTCGGATTGCTGGCAACTGAGGTCAAAACTCCATTGACCGTTCCCACCGAACTTTGAATTTGCGCAAGCAGCGCCTTGATTGTCGGATCCAGGGTGTTGGTGATGCCCCCTGCGGTCGCCATCGCTAAAAGATCCGCCGTGCAGAGTCGGTTGGTCGCGGTCGTGCACGTCACGTTGGTCGGTGGCGTGAAACAACCGGTCGTCACACCCGGAGGGCAGTTCTGTAGCGTGGTGTTGAATTTGTAGAGACCGTTCGCCGCATCAGTCGTGTAGATGGTGCGAACGCGCTGCACACTCTTCTCAGGCAAGCGGTACTCTTCGTAGTTGGCAAAGAAAAATAATTTGTCCTTGCCGTCGAACAGCTTCGGCACAGAGATTGGTCCACCCACCTTCACGCCGAACTGGTTGAGTATGATCCGCTGTTGCGGCGCCTTGTGCGTTACCGGGTCGGGCGCGAGGTCGCGATTATTGAACCAGTAGTTGGCGTTCAAAGCCGGGTTGCGGTGATACCAATAACCGCCACCATGATATTCATTACCACCGGCTTGAGTTACGAACTTGACCTGGACCGAACCTTCGGCCGAACTCTCGGCGCCGGGGGTCGAGGTCGATACCGTTACTTCCTGGATCGCATCAGTGCGGGGTTGAATGAAAGTAAAGAAACCATCACTGGACTTCAGGGTGTTGTCCTGAACATTAACGCCGTCCAGGGTGATATTGATTGCGCCTTTCGGCAAACCATTAACCGACGATGTACGCGGCCGGCCCGGAGTTCCGGTTCCCGGCAAGGCGAGTACGAGGTCAAGTGCATTGCGCGATGCGGTCGGGATGTCGGTGATCTGACGGCCGGACAGCGTGGTGCCGACAGTCGCCGTTTGTGTCTGTAACAACTCGCCACCACCTACGATGGTGACCGTTTCGGTGGCCGCTCCGACTTCGAGCGCGACTTGAATACTGGACGGCTTACCTACGTCGATCTTGATTTCGGTAACCTTCGCAGTTTTGAATCCCTGCTGCGAGATCGTCGCCGTGTACAATCCGGCGAACAGGGATGGAATTGTAAAAGTTCCTTCGCCGCTGGTGACGGCGGTAAACTCTTGCTTCGTTTCATCGTTAGCCAGCGTCACGGTGGCCCCGGCCAGCACAGCGCCTTTGGGGTCAGTGACCGTGCCCGCGAGACTTCCCGTCGAAGTGGCCTGACCGAAAACGGGCAGACCAATCAACGCGAGAACCACGAGAACGAAGAACAACCGGGAAAACAAATTTCTCATTTAGGCTCCTCCAAAGAGTGGTAATTGCCAAACCAAGAATTGGTAAAGCAGACGTTCAACTACTTTCGTACTTAACTCAGCCCGTCCGGGAAGACCGGCCGCGAAAATTCACAAACACTGAGACAAAATTCGGGGCGCAAAATGCAAGTCATGGGCCCAAGACGGGGAGACTTTTTCAAGCTGATTTTTCGGCGAGATTCTTACGCGCGGGCGTGCGCATCGCAGATCGACCGTTTCCATTTTCGCATTTCCATACGAACCAATGGATGCAACGTGCGGACATTTGAATAACCGTTCAAGTTACTGCACTCACACGAGATAGCGGGACGACGAGCCGGGCTGTGAGTGGAGAATGTTCATCGATTCGCCCGCCAACGCGCCGCGGCGCACGCAATTGCGACCGCGATCGCAGCGTCGCAACCGTGCCGTAAAACGATCGATGGGGTGTCGGTTATTAACGGGAAGCGTGGGAACGCGTCTGCCGTCTTCAAACGATTGAGTGTCGATTGGATTTGCAGCCTCGCTGCACGAGGAAGCGTTGTGGGTCGGCTTGAATGTAAGCCACACCTCGCAGTTAAGCGGCCCCCCGGTGGAGGTCAGCGGTGCTCGATTACGGCGACTTGCGAGCCTGGCTAAGAAGCTGCCGAATTTGATCGGCGTCTTTCGCGTTGGGTGCCAGTTTCAGGTAAGTCTCTAACTCAGTGATCGCCCGCTCACGCTCTCCGCGCCGCCAATAAATGATGCCCAGAAACCGATGGGCATCTTTCAATTCGTCTCCGCCCAGTGCGACGGCACGATTCAAGTGCTGCTCCGCGTCGCCGAACCGTCCCAGGTTGGCCAGCGCCTGGCCCAGATAGAAGTGACCGTTGGCGGACTGTTCCTTTTGCTTGAGGGAACG
>DATANL010000196.1:0-2514 GCA_036266295.1 Pyrinomonadaceae bacterium
CGTCGACGAAGCGACGGGCCTGATGGGCACGGTCATCATCGAACACAAGGAGGATTTGCATCCGCAGATTGTCATTGTGGGCGAGAAGAAGGAAGTCCTCGCCAGTTACTCGATTCCGGCGGGCGCGCACGTCATCGTGGAGGAGGGCCAGAAGATTCGGGCCGGTGCCTTGCTCGCGAAAACTCCGCGCAAAGTAGCGAAAACGAAAGATATCACCGGTGGTCTACCGCGGGTGGCGGAACTGTTCGAGGCGCGCCGGCCGAAGGATGCCGCGGAGATCGCGAAGATCGACGGCATTGTCGAGATGGGTGGCACGGTCCGCGGAAAACGGCGCCTTATTTTGAAGGACCCAGAGACCAAAGCGGAAGAAGAGCATCTGATCCCGCTCACGAAACACATCATCGTGTTCAAAGGCGATTTCGTGAAGAAAGGCCAGCAGATGACCGAGGGTCCAGTAGTACCGCACGAAATTCTGGAAGTGTGCGGGCCGCAGGATTTGCAGGAGCACCTGGTCAACGAAGTGCAGGAAGTTTACCGACTGCAAGGTGTCGAGATTAATGACAAACACATCGAGATCATCGTGCGCCAGATGTTGCGCAAGGTGAAGATCACCGATCCCGGCGATACGACGTTGCTCTGGGGCGATCAGGTCGACAAGCTTGAGTTCGAGGAAGAGAACAAGCGTGTAGTCGAGCAGGGCGGCAAACCGGCGGAAGCAGTGCCGGTATTACTCGGAATCACCAAGGCCTCGCTCGAAACCGATAGCTTCATCTCGGCGGCATCATTTCAGGATACAACACGCGTCCTGACGGAAGCGGCTACGCTGGGCAAGGTCGATCGTCTCCGCGGCTTCAAGGAAAACGTGATCATGGGTCACTTGATTCCAGCAGGCACGGGATTCGCGAGGCACCGCGAGATTCGTCTCGTGGAAAAAGGCGAGCCAGTTGGCGCAGCGGTGATTGAAGAAACTGAGCCGCAGCCGGCGATCGGGTAAGCAGCGGGCGAATGGAATTGTGGAGCGTCTGTATCAGACGCCGATCCCTGCAATTGGCGTTTCACAGAAACGCCCTACAATTGGAGGCTGATGTCCATCGCGACTAAGACCGGCGACAAAGGCGAAACGTCGCTCATGTATGCGCGACGCGTTTCGAAAACCGATCATCGCGTCGATGCCTACGGGTGCGTCGATGAACTTAACAGCGCGCTTGGGCTGGCACGCGCCGCGGTGTCGAATGAATCTGTGCGGGCAGAAATTGTCGCCACGCAAAAGGAATTGATTACGGTGATGGGAGAGCTTGCGACTGCGCCTCAAGACTTGGAACGTTATCGCAAAGATGGATTCGAGATCACTACCAGCGCGATGGTCGATCGCGTAACAGCGGTAATTAACAAGATCGAGGAGAGCCAAACGATGAAGTTTAAGGACTGGGTCATCCCGGGCGACTCGTTTCCGTCAGCCGCGCTCGATCTCGCGCGCACGACCTGCCGCCGCGCCGAACGCCGCGTTGCCGCACTTGTGAACGACGACAAGAACTTCAATATCGAGATTCTACGTTACCTCAACCGTCTTTCCGATCTCTGCTGGCTCCTGGCACGAAAAATCGAGGCACAGAACGGAGGTTCTGGATAGCACTATTTTAGTCGTCCGCAGATTTCGGGGATTAACGCAGATTTTTTCCTTTCTACCTTCTCCTGCTTCCAGTCGATCTGCGTAATCTTTGGATCAAAAACTCTGAATATTCCGTTTGCCTTTCCCCTGCCTTGCGGCAGACTTATCGTTCGCTCGCCAGTCGGCGGGCGCGTTGATTTTCCCTATGGCAGATACTACTGAACTTGTGCCGGAATTGCTGGAGGCCGGCGTGCATTTTGGGCACCAGACCAAGCGCTGGAACCCGAAAATGCGGCCCTACATTTTCGAGCAGAAAAACCAGATCTACATCATCAACCTGGATGAGACGGTAAGGCAATTGCAGCGCGCCACTCAGTTTTTGGAGGAAATAACGCGGCGCGGCGGGAAGATTTTGTTTGTCGGGTGCAAGAAACAGGCGCAGCAGGCAGTGAAAGAAGCAGCCCTGGCCTGCGGTCAGTTTTTTGTCAACCAACGCTGGCTCGGCGGGACGCTGACCAATTTGGCCACGATTCGTAAAAGCATCGGTCGCCTGAAATTCATCGAACAAATCGAGCAGTCGCCGGCTTTCAAGAAAATGGGCAAGCAAGAAATCGCCGCCCTCAATCGCGAAGGGGCCAAGCTCCGCCGAAACCTCGACGGCATTCTGGAAATGTCGCAATTGCCCGATGCGCTTGTCGTCGTTGACACGACCCGCGAGCAGAACGCGGTGAACGAAGCGCGCCGTCTCAATATTCCGACCGTGGCGATTGTCGATACTAATGCCGACCCGGAGATCATCGATTATCCGATTGCCGGTAACGACGATGCTATCCGGGCCATTCGCGTGATTTTGCAGAAGCTGGTCGATGCGATTGTGTCGGCGAGCGGCGATTCGTCGGTCACCG
>DATANL010000197.1:0-3220 GCA_036266295.1 Pyrinomonadaceae bacterium
GTCCATCTCTTCGACGCGCTTGCGAATTTCGCCTTCGGCAAATTCGCGCACGCTGTCGCGAAACATCCGTTCGTCCTCGGAAAGCGTCGTCAACGGACGCGCGAGCGATTCCTCTAAAGCCGTTTGAGTCTGAGTCATATCATTGCCGGACCGCAGGAAAGGATTTATTTGACGATCTTGAATCGACATCATAATCAACCGCGCGCGCAAAACGCAAAAGCGTCAGCCGCCCTACCGTGAGGAAGGCAACCTTGAAGTGACGAGTGACGACTGACCAGTGACAAGCGGCCAAAACACATGTCATTGATTGGCTTTTCTCATCACTGGTCACTCGTCACTCGCCACTAAGATTCCCCGCCCAACGGTCGGGCTTCTGATTCTCCTGTCGCATTTATGCGACTGCCCGTGTTTGAATATCAGCGCGAACGCAGGGTTTCATTCGAAAGCGCTGCAGGCATAAACCTTGCTCTAAATGAAAATCGGGAAACTGTTTTCCAAAGCGAAGATGAACACGCCGCGAAATGCGAAACGAAGATTTACTCCGGTCGGGGTTGTCCTGACGGCGGCCGGCCTCGTGCTGTTCATCTATTTCGTGAACCGCACCGGGCTGGGCCAGATTTACGACGGCATCAGCCGCCTGGGGACCGCCTTCATTCTCGTCGTCGCGATCGCCGGCCTGCGACACGTGGTGCGCTCCGCGGCCTGGTGCCTCTGCATGGAAGCGCCGTACCGTTTGAAGTTTACCGACGCGCTGCGAGCGCGGCTGATGGGTGATGCGATCGGCAACATTCTGCCGATCGGCAGTTTCGCCCTGGCTGAACCATCAAAGCCGATTCTGATTCGAGATCGGGTGCCGCTCATGGCTGGATTCTCGAGCTTCGTGATCGAAAACATCTTCTACGCTTTCTCGGTGATCATCTTCGTCCTGGCAGGCATGCTCGCGCTGCTGCTGACGTTTCATTTGCCGAAAGGTTTACGCATCGCCAGCTTCGTAACCATCGGCGTCATCGTCGCGCTGGTCGTTGTGAGTCTCGCGCTGGTGCGCAAGCAAGTGAGATTTGTCAGCCGCGCGGCCGCGCTTACTCATCGGCGCGGCCTCGATGTGAAATGGATCGAGAAGGCCAGGACGTTCGAGGATCGCGTCTACGGTTTCTACTTGCGAAACGGGCGGCGCTTTGTCCCGATTCTCGTCCTGGAGTCGGCCTTTCACCTTGCCGGCGTTTTGGAAATTTATGTGACTCTCTACTTCATCAGTCCGGAGCAAGCGCCGACTTTCTTCACGGCCTTCATTCTCGAATCGGTGAATCGCATCATCACCATGGCGTTTAAGTTCATCCCGCTACGAATGGGCGTCGACGAGGCGGGCACCGCAAAGATCTCGAAGGTCTTGCGATTCACCGAGGCCTCGGGCGTCACGCTCGCAATCGTTCGGAAGGGCCGGGACCTGTTCTGGGCTTTCGTGGGAATTGCGTTGCTGGTGCATCGCGGATTCTCTTTGCGCTCGATTGCGGCCGAGGCGGAAGCCTTACAAGCCGGTTCATTGGAGCCTCAACCGGTCCAGCCCAAATAAACATAACAACCGCTTTGGAGTGCGGCGGCTTGACGCCGCTTTTCCTCGCAGGCGAACGCTGACTGAAGAGAGATCCAAAAGCGCCGTCGAGCCGGCGTACTCCAAAAAAGTAGCGCGTCTCTAAACGTTCTGATGGCTTTTGATCTAGACTGTGTTCCTGCATTTGCACCAGGATTAAGAGATGAAACGCATCACTGTCGCCATACTGAACATTTCACTCATGCTGCTCACGCTCGGATCGAACGGCGTTGCGCAAAGCACAGCACCAGCGCGCGCGCACGTGGTTATACTCAGCACAACTGACATGCATGGCCGCGTGTTTCCGATCGATTACTACACGAACAAGTACGATAACGTCGGCATCGCAAAGGTGGCGACGCTGGTGAAGGAAGCGCGCAAGAACGATCCTGATCTGCTGCTGCTCGATTCCGGCGACACGATCCAGGGAACGCCGCTCGAATACTTTCACAACAAGCGCAACAACACGCCGCCCGATCCGATGATGCTGGCAATGAACGCGCTGCGTTACGACGCGATGACGGTCGGTAATCATGAATACAACTTTGGCTGGCAGGTTCTGGACAAGGCGCGCAGCGAAGCGAAGTTTCCGTGGCTTTCGGCGAACACCTACGACCTGGAAACAAAGAACCCTCATTACCAGCCTTACGTCATCAAGGAAGTCCAGGGTGTGCGCATAGGCATTCTCGGATTGACCACACCGGGGATCCCGAATTGGGAAAACCGATCGAACTATAAGGGCGTTGAATTTCACGAGACGGTTAGCGAAGCGAAAAAGTGGGTGCCGATCCTGCGCGACAAAGAGAAGGCTGACGTCGTCGTGATCGCCATGCACATGGGCACCGAAGAAGATCTCCGCACCGGAATTCCAAGTCCTTCCCAAGTGCCGAATGAAAATGCCGCCCTGACGATCGCGAGACAGGTGCCGGGTGTCGACGTAATTCTGATGGGCCATACTCATCGCGAAGTGTCGTCACTGATCGTCAACGGTAATTACTATCTGACTGTCGCCGATCCGCCGACTGCTGACGCTCACAAATTGACTGAAAGCGTGCTGCTTACGCAGGCGAATCGATGGGCGAGTCACGTAGCCCGCGTAGATCTCTACCTGGAAAAAATCGCAAGTGGCAGATGGCGCGTTGTCGCCAAGTCCGCTCGCACGATTCCGGTCACGGAGAAGACTGAAGTCGATTCGGAGATCGCGAAGATCGGAGAGCCTTACGACAGAGAGACGCAAGCCTGGCTGGGTCGCGCGATTGGCGAGTCCGGCGCCGAGTTAACCGCGAATGGTTGTCGCTTTCACGATAGCGCAATTATCGATCTGATTCAGCAGGTGCAACTGGAAGCGGGCAAGGCCGACGTTTCGATGGCCGCGTGCTTCAATCCATCGGCCCACATTCCGAAGGGCTCGGTGACGGTCCGCGATATTGCCGGACTCTACGAATATGAGAACACGTTGGTGACTATTGAATTGACGGGGCAGCAGTTGAAAAATGCGCTCGAGCATTCGGCGAAATACTTCAAAGAGTTTCAGCCGGGAAGATCGCTGAATGAATTAGTCGACACGCGCATTCCCGGTTACAACTTCGACGTAGCGCAGGGCGTGACGTACGACATCGATCTCACCAGGCC
>DATANL010000198.1:0-2161 GCA_036266295.1 Pyrinomonadaceae bacterium
ACTCCGACATAACGGATCACCGCCGGCGAAACGCGATCGTGAATCCAGCGACGAATGCCGGCGCCCAGAAAAGCCGCCAGCGATCCTTTCGTGACCATCGCCGCAACCGCGCCCAACCAAACTATCAACCCCCAGTGATATTTCGCGGCCATGGTCGCTGCGGTCACCTGGCCCACGTCGCCCCACTCTGAGAGGAAGATTGCCGCAAAGGAAATCATCGCCGCTTTGTGTGCCTTGTGCTGGTCGCGTTCTTTGCGGTATTGGTCGTCTTTCCGCCACAGGGTGATGGCGACGCCGATAAAACTGATCGCGGTTATCGCGGCCACCAGGTACCTCGGCAATCTCGAAATCGCCTCGCCAATCAAGACCGCGACGCCCATCTTCGCCATGAAAGCCGCCGCCATGCCAATCATGATCGGCATGGTGCGATAGCGCGAGGCCAACACACCCGTCGTGTACAGCAGTTTGTCGCCGACAATTTCGGCCAGGAAGACGGCGCCAAACGTTGCGAAGAAGATTACCGGCACTTGAATTCTCTGGGTTCGGGTCGTGGCATTCTAAGATGCGTCCGTGCGATCCGCAATTGCGTGTCAGAAGCCCGACCGTCAGGGAGGGCCATTCGCGATGGGAGCCCTCCCTGACGGTCGGGTTCTGACACGATCAGTCGAACACGATATGCATCTGCGACTGATTCACGTTGACGAATGTCGGTTCCACCACAAAGACGCTGCGAATATTTTCCTCCGTCAGGACCTCCCGGGCCGATCCTTTCGCCACCACGCGGCCTTCATTAAGCAGCACGACTTGATCGGCGAACCGGGCCGCCAGATTCAGATCATGAACGACTCCGACAGTCACAACGTCGGGCGCGTCAGTGAAGTTACGCACCTTTTTCATGAAGTCGATCTGATGGCGAATATCGAGAAAAGTCAGCGGCTCATCGAGAAACAGGAACCGGCACGGCGCGCCATTCGCCGACGATGTCGACGCGGCGCGCCATAATTGCGCCAGCACCCGCGCAAAATTCACTCGCTGACGCTCGCCGCCACTCAAGGTCTGATAGACACGTCCACTGAATTCGGTCACATCAAAGAACTGCATCAATTCGTCGACCACTTGCTCGTCCGTTGGGCCAGGCCGGCCGCCGAAATGCGGATACCGTCCCATCATCACGACCTCGCGCACGGACAAAGGGAACGCAACTTCAACTGCCTGCGACAGCACCGCGCGACGCTTTGCCAGGTCGGCTTCGCTGGCGTCGGTGACGTCGCTTCCTTCATAAGCAACTTTTCCGGATTGCGGCCGCAGCAGTCGCGCCAGAACTTTAATCAATGTCGACTTGCCCGCGCCGTTGGGACCAATGATGAGATGGAGTTTGCCGGGTTCGAAGGCCAGCGAGATGTTTGAGACGAGTGCCTTGGCGCCGATCCTGAAGGTGATGTCGTTGGCTGTGAGCATTTCAAAAACAATCGATATCCGTGTCAGAACCGCGAGCGGTAGCGACCGGATCATGTGATCCTGGTTTGATACATTGACTCATTTGTTCATTGAATCAATAGTATGATCCGGTCGTTCCCCTCGCGGCTCCGACACTAAAAGACGTACTGCCGTCTTCTGAGGAGCGCAATGAAAATCGGCACGCCGACCGCCGACGTCACAATGCCAATCGGCAATTCCGCCGGCCGCAGCGACAATCGCGCCACCAGATCCGCGAGACTCAGAAGCGTCGCACCCATCAAGGCGCTACCCAAAATCAAATATCGATTGTCGGCGCCGCCCAGCATTCGCAGAATGTGCGGCACGATCAATCCCACAAAACTGATCACGCCGGTGAAAGCGGTCGCCACCGCGACAATTACTACATTCACTGACAACACGATCCACTTGAGCCGGTTAACGTTCACGCCGAGATAAGTTGCTTCCTCTTCTCCGATCATCAACGCGTTGAGCTGCTTCGCGTAGCGCATTGCCAGAATCGTCCCGAGCGTCGTTGAAGTCGAAACAATCGTGACGGCTTTCCAGTTCGCGCCTGACAACGTGCCGAGACTCCAGAAAGTGATCGAACGCGCTTGCGGATCGCGCGCGATGTAAGAAAGGAATCCAATCGCACTCATGAAGAGCGCGTTGACCGCGAGCCCGGTCAACAGCAGCATCACGATCG
>DATANL010000199.1:0-3905 GCA_036266295.1 Pyrinomonadaceae bacterium
GTAATCGTGATCTTGTCTTTTGCTGAAATCGAACTAACCGCGCAGCTTCCACAATCAGAGTTACAAGGCCGCGTCAACGCTACGAGGGACTCGTGCGTGGCGGGCGTGTCAATCGATTTCGCGGAATAGCGAAGACGTTTAGCGAGGATCCTCAGCCCGCAGAATTCGTCAGCCGGGACGACTGCTGAACGATGTCCATGGCTGTGGAGATTCAGCGACGCATGACAGGTCCCGTTCATGCAGGAACCAGCCGCGTGTGGCGCACGAGCCGCGCAACACTCCAGACGGCAGACATTCGCCGCCGAGACCGAAGCAAGCGGCAACGCTGCGCACATGAATGCGGCAGCAAGTAACGCCGCAATCATTATGCGAGCCGCTGCGCCCGGTCCCTCGATCGCGTGTCGATTCATTTGAATTAAGCCGCGGGATTGTTGCACGCGTACATAATTGCGCGCAAGACCGTGACGGACGTCAACTAATTTTCCGGCGCTCATGTAGAATTGCCTCAGCCTTGGACTCAATCCCGAAAACCAAACATATCGATCCGGTCTGCGGGATGACTGTGACTCCCGAGAAGGCTGCAGGTTCTTTCGACTACCGCGGAAACACGTACTATTTCTGCGCGATCGGTTGTCGCCAGAAGTTCAGCGCCGAACCGGAGAAGTATCTCAAACCGAAAGCGCCTGCTTCGATCGCTATTCAGCGCCTGCCGGTCAAGCCGCTCGCCATCACTCGCGGTTCTGATGTTCCGGTCTCACCGCGCCGTAATGAATATACCTGTCCGATGCATCCAGAGGTGCGCCAATCCGGTCCGGGTTCGTGCCCGAAGTGCGGCATGGCGCTGGAGCCGGACACAATCGGATCGCTACCACAGAAGATCGAATACACCTGTCCAATGCATCCTGAGATTGTGCGTCAGACACCGGGGTCGTGCCCGTTGTGCGGGATGGCCCTGGAACCGCGCACGATTTCACTGGCAGAGGAAGAAAACCCTGAGTTGATCGATATGACGCGACGGTTTTGGGTGTGCGCCCTGCTGTCGCTCCCGCTGCTGTTGATTGCGATGAGTGAAATGCTGCCGAACGATCCGCTCACAAATCTCCTGACAAAGCGGACGATCGTTTGTATTCAAATGGCGCTGGCCGTGCCGGTCGTGATCTGGGGTGGCCGGCCATTTTTTGTGCGGGCCTGGCAGTCAATTATCAATCGCAGTCCGAATATGTTCACGTTGATCGGTTTGGGAGTGATGGTCGCGTTCGGGTACAGCCTGGTCGGGACGCTGCTGCCGCAAGTATTTCCCGCTTCATTTCGCGATCACCTGGGCAACGTGCCTGTTTATTTTGAAGCTGCAGCCGTGATTACCACGCTCGTGCTGTTGGGCCAGGTGCTGGAATTGAAAGCGCGGAGTGCTACCAGTGGCGCCATCAGAGCACTCCTCAATCTGGCGCCGAACACGGCCCGGCTGATTATTGAAGACGGCACAGAACACGACGTGCCGCTCGATCAAGTGCAAGCCGGCAATTCTTTGCGCGTCCGTCCGGGCGAGAAGGTTCCCGTGGACGGTATGGTGATCGAAGGTGTGAGTTCGGTCGACGAATCGATGGTTACCGGCGAACCAATTCCGGTTGAGAAGCAGCCTGGCGATCGTATCATCGGCGGAACGATCAATGGTAACGGATCATTTGTGATGCGCGCTGAGCGCGTGGGCGCAGAGACTCTGCTCGCGCGGATCGTGCAAATGGTCGCGGAAGCCCAGCGCAGCCGCGCGCCAATTCAAAAACTTGCCGACGTGGTCGCCGGCTATTTCGTGCCCGTCGTCATTCTGGTCGCGCTCGGCACCTTCGTTGTTTGGGCGGCGGTGGGCCCTCAGCCGCGGCTGGCGTACGCGATCATTAATGCCGTCGCCGTGTTAATAATCGCTTGCCCGTGCGCGCTGGGCCTGGCGACGCCGATGTCGATCATGGTGGCCACCGGCAAAGGCGCGCAGGCGGGGGTGCTCTTCAAAAATGCCGAAGCGATCGAAGTGTTGCGCACGATCGATACGCTGGTCGTCGACAAAACCGGCACGCTGACTGAAGGCAAGCCCAGGCTGGTTTCGATTGAGCCGATTGACGGATTCGACGAACGTGAGTTGCTGCGCCTGGCTGCCAGCCTCGAACGAGCCAGCGAGCATCCGCTGGCGGCAGCGATCATCGCGGGCGCCCGGGAGCGTGGTATTGAATTCGAAAAGCCCGAATCGTTTGCGTCGGTGCCCGGCAAAGGCGTGAGCGGAACGATTGATGCAAAATCGGTGGTCGTCGGTAATCGGGCGTTGCTCGATGACCTGAAGATCGATGCGGCCGCGTTGTTTGCGCGAGCAGAAAGTCTCCGGGCAACCGGCCAGACGGTCATGTTCGTTTTGATCGATGGGCGACCTGTGGGTCTTCTCGGCGTCGCCGATCCGATCAAGCAAAGCACACGAGCGGCGATCGCCGAGCTGCAGGCAAAGGGAATTCGAGTTGCAATGCTCACCGGCGACAGTCGCACGACGGCGGCGGCGGTGGCTGCCGAGTTGGCCATCGATGAAGTGATCGCCGAAGTTCTGCCGACGCAAAAGGCCGAACTCGTGAAGTCACTGCAGACCCAGGGTCGCAAAGTCGCGATGGCCGGCGACGGTGTCAATGACGCGCCGGCGCTGGCGCAAGCCGACGTCGGCATCGCGATGGGTACCGGCGCCGACGTGGCGATGCAGAGCGCGGACGTGACGTTGGTCAAAGGCGATCTGCGCGGCATCGTGCGCGCGATGCGTTTGAGCCGCGCCACCATGCGGAACGTCAAGCAGAATTTATTCTGGGCCTTTGTCTACAACTCGATTGGTGTTCCCGTAGCTGCGGGCGTGCTCTATCCGTTCTTCGGATTGGTTCTGAGTCCGATGCTGGCTGCGGCGGCCATGAGTCTTAGTTCAGTATCGGTGATTGGAAATGCGTTGCGTCTGCGGAGGGTGCGTTTGTGAGATTAAGGGAAGATTAACCACAGAGGACACAGAGAAGAAGAACAGAGAAGCAGAACCCCTGAGAAGAGCACAGATTGTTCTATCTCTCTAGCAAGTCTTCCTCTGTGTCCTCTGTGGTTAGACCGTCGCGTGTGGTTAGACCGCTGCGGCGGCGGCGGCGATCTTTTGCAACGAACCCCACCCGCGCGTCGTGCCGGTGACGCCGAATTCCTTTTCAATCCAGTTGTTGGGGTAACCAAACCAGCCGGTCGGCTTTCGCCTCGCGACGATAAAGACTGCCCGATCTTGAAGCCCCACCACCTTCAGTCTTTCCGTCTTTGATTCGAGCGGCAACTTCTGCGGCACCTTTTCATTGAACAACGTGACGCACAGCATGACGTCCTTTGAAGGTTTGATTCGGGCGTAAGGATCGTTTGAAATCAGTGCCTGCAGCTCTTCAAGAGTGAACAGAGCGATCGCGATTTCGTGGCCGAATTCTGCGGTCAGCATCTTTTCGATTTTCCTGGTGAGCGCCTTGCGATCGGTGGCGCGCGTCTCAAAGATGACATTGCCGCTGGCGATATAGGTTTTGACTTTGCGAAATCCGGCAGCGGTGAATGCCGCGGCCAGGGCTTCCATCTTGATCAGTTTGTTGCCGCCAACATTAATCCCGCGAAGCAAAGCGATGTATCGGGTATCGGCCATCTTATTTTGGCCGAGTCGCCTTCAGTCCACGCTCTTCAAGCAATGGGTCGACGATCGGATCGCGCCCGCGGAAGTTGCGGAAGGTGGTCGCGACGTCCTGCGTGCCGCCTTTGGACAGCACCAGGTCGCGGAACCTTTGACCATTCGCGCGCGTCAATCCGCCATGTTCCTTGAACCAGTAGAACGCATCATCATCCAGCACTTCGCTCCAAAGGTACGCGTAGTAGCC
>DATANL010000200.1:0-7969 GCA_036266295.1 Pyrinomonadaceae bacterium
AGCCAAAGAATAGTCGAGCGAAAGTCGCTGCGCACCTGGACCGCGGGCTCTTGCCCTCCTGGCGCATTCGGTGGAGGCGTAGCCATGGGGAGCCCGGCGACACTCTTGGCCGCGGGCGCTTTGTCTTTACCTACATAGCCATCGGCCACAGCGGCGTTTTCTGATATCGCTACGCCGGCTCCTTGCCCAGGCACCGCATTCCTAAGCGGCACTCGATAATCTCGACGGCCCCCACCACCGCCTCCCGAACGAGTAGCGTCGCCGAAACCGATACCATTCCTTTGTTCGTCGTCGTCTTCTTCCTTGAGTTCTTTCCGATCAACCAGATCACCTCTCTTGTTCTGGACCAGCGTCGCATAAGACTTCTGACTGAACGTACTCTGAGTTTGCACACTCTGGGATCGCTTCGTGCCGTAATAGAACTGGCGCGGATCACCGGCGTAATCAGCCTGAATGTATTTCACCGACTCGTCGAACATGCCCAGAGCGATTTCGGCAGACGCAGGTTTGCCGTCAGCGTCTTTGGCCGTGATCGAAAGTGTTCCTTCCTCCTGCGGCTGATACTGTTCGCGATCCGATTTCACCTCAACGTTAAGAAACTGCTGCACCGGCGGCACGATCACCTGCTTTTGAGCGGCGAACATCTGCTCGTCGGTCACCATTGCGGCGTTAAGAAAGATATTGGGAACGTGCTGCTCGGTGATTGGTAGTTGGATCAGTTTGGCCGTGCCGGTCAGGTGGATCAGTTGATAGCTGTAAAGATCGTCCGCCTCAACGCTGAACAAGACGTAGCGATCATTCGCCGGCGCGGTAATCATCACCGGCGCAGTCTGCCCGGCGCGGAACGTGTCTTTGTCGACCACGATCTCGACGCCTCCAGGTCGATAGCCGAGCTCGGTGGTGGCATTGGTTGCTACGAATACAGTCGTTTCGGCTTTTACGGGGGGCAGGAAACGGTCGCGCCGATCCTTGCCCTGACTGCTTTGCCATTCGATGTGGTAATAGCCGGCGCGCTCCGGCGTGAAATTCAACAGCGCCGCGCCCTCCGCATCGGTCTTCAACGTCTGCGTGAGAATGTCGTCGTGCTGATAACCCTGAAACTTCAGTTGCCACGGCCGCTGGCCCTTCGCCACCGGCGGCGGGAACGCGCGCGACTTGTCGCGCAACGAGCGTAGTTCATCGCCCTTTACTTCACGGCCCGCGGGATCGATCCAGATTTCATACCAATAGTCGCGCGTAACCTTGACCATGCCTTCGGTGATCACCGGTTGCTCGTTGGCATCGAGCGCCTTGATGTCGACTGCCACCTTATCCTGCGGTTGATAGATATTTCTTTGCGGCCGCGGATAGACGTAATAGCGCTGACGGGTCACGCGGACGGTGTCGCTCGCCGTGATCTCGCGACGCGACGAATCAGTTACGCGCGCTTCGACGCGATACTCAAAATCCTGGTTGTAATTTTCGCGCGGCGTGTCGAAAGTCAGTTTCGCCTTTCCCGTCGCGTCAGTCTTGACGGTCTCGCGCTTAATGACTGAGCCACCTCCGTAATAGTTGCGGCGCTGTATATCGAAGTCATCGTAGTACCAGCCGTAATCACGATAGGGATACCAGTAGTGATAAAACGGACTTTGATAGACGAGCACCTCGACCGTGGCGTTGCTGACCGGCCCACCAAAGTAGTAGTCGGCCTGAATGTTCACTTCGACCCTCTCGCCCAAGCGAAATGATTTCTTCTTGCCGCTCTCTTCCGGAGTTTTTACCGCAACTTTGAACTCAGGCAGTTTGTATTCTTCCAGCCGGAACAGCCGCGCGCTGCCGATGTTGTTGTGACGGCCGTCATCCCAGAATTGAATGTTGTATTCGCCCAAAGGCAACTGCTCAGTAAGGTCAAGCGAGCCCCACGCGCTGCCGAACGAGTTCAGCGTCGCCTTCGCTTCCGTTACCTTTGTGCCGCGCGGATCGGTGATCTGATATTCGACGATCTGGTTGGCGGGCGTCGTGTAGGCGCCGTTAGCGGACCGGCGCGCGACAAATTTCCATTGCACGGTTTCTTTGGGCCGATAGGCCGGTCGATCCGTGAACGCATAAATCTTCCACGCGTCTCCGTCTCGGCTGTAACCGCTGGCCGAGCCGCCCGCAAACGATTGGCGGTCGCCGCTCACGGCTGAAACAAAAATGCTTCGCGAGCTCTCGACGTTCTTCAAGTTGAACGGCGCCAGGCCATCGCTATTGGTCGTGAGTCTCGTTTTTCGCCAGTGCCATTTTTCGTTGGTGTAATAACTCTCCCACAGTGCCACACTCGCGTTGGCAATCGGCGCACCGGTAACGGCACTGCAGAAATAGACCAGCGCTTGTTTCGCTGATGATTTCAGAACGATCGATGCATCGGTAACCAGGACTACGTCGCGGGACGACAACGCGCCGCCTTTGGCTTCGAGCAGATAAGCTCCCGGCGGTAGCTTGCCTTCAATGCGGACCTGTTCGCTGACGGGTTTGTGATCGGTCTTCTCATTCAGGTTCCGGTTCCACGCTTTGACCGGTTGGCCCAGCGGACGCAGCCGGCGCACCCAACTGTTGTCGCCATCGCCCTCCCCTTCGACTTCGTCCTGGTTCTCGTCATTCGTGGTGATGAAGTGAATGTCACGCGTCAAATCGACTTTGTACAAAGCGAAGCTGACAACTTTCAGATTGCGCGCCTCAAGACCAAACTGAACTTCGGAGTCCGGCAGGAAAATATTCGAGACGGCAATGCCGAGCGTTGCTTGCGTGATGTTCTTGATCTGCTCGATCGCCTGATCGTAGTAACGGGTTTCGCCTTTGACGAACTCGCGGGTCAAACGGCGATACAACTCCAGCGCCTTTTTATAGTCGGGTTCCTGCGACCAGTTGTCTTCATCAAGCTGGCGGATCGTGCCGTTGCTGTTCATCCATTCGGCGTAATAAAACAGCGCGTCGTCATACCACGCTGATTTCTTTCCCGACTTGAGTGCTTCCTCGAATTCGTCGGGGATGCGCTGTCGCTGCTCCCAGTCACCGCCCGCCTGCCGCATGGTCATTGCGATTAAGTAATGCAGATGGACCTTATCGTTTTCGACGGCGCTAATCTTCAGGGCATTCTCGAGCACGTCGAGCGGGATGTAATTGCCAAAGTAGGTATAGAAATAATAGTCATACGAGTGCGCCGGCTCAGCGGCCTTGAAAACGATCTTGAGGTAACGATCACGCGCGCGATTCAGCTCGCGCTGACCGGCCCACCAATCAAGCGCCTGTTGATAGTGCGGCCAGGCGGCGCCCCAATTCATCGAGTTCCGCCGCGCCCAAAAGAAATCTGCCAGCGACTCGTGCGCTTCGGCCCAAACCGCATCCCGTTCTTCTTGCTTGTCATTCGTGCGAATCAATTCCTCGAGTTGCTTCTGCGCTTCTTCGAACTTCGTCGTATCGCTGGTTTCCGTCGCGGCCTGGGCCCGCCACTCAGTGTCAGCCAGGCGAAACTCAACCCAACGCAATTCCTGCGGCGATAGTCCGGTCTTTGACACGGACGCGTACAACTCACGAGCGCGCGCGTAAGAACCATCGGCATAGAGTTTTTCGGCCTGCGACTTGAGCTGTTGATAGTCCGGCTGCTGCTGGGCGGTGACGGTTTGCGATCTAAAAACCGAGAGCTGGCAAACAAATGCGAGTAAGGCGATCGCTGCCAACGACAGCGCCGTGGAAAAGACAAGGCGGCCGGTCGTGAATGCCCTCAGAGTAAAAGCCGGTCCGGTGAGTTTTCGTCGACGGGAATTGCGAACGGATGTTCTCATGATCTTTTGAGTTTCAACTTTCAAATTAGTTCCAGTTTTAGTCTTAGCACCATGGGTCTTAGCGCAGAAGCTCTCCGGCTTCTCACGCAAAGGAACGAATTGGATTTGAATAACTTGCGCTTTTTATGATTAGACAGGCTGCGTTGCACCCAGCGGCGGAGCGGAATAACCAATTGCTGATTGAGGCAAGGCTGGCGGACTGGGGATTCGTCGCCAACCCTTTGGGTCAATACTTCACGACGAATCGCTGCTTTCAGCAGGCCGTCAGATCGGCTGCCGAACAACTCGCAGGCGTCGCCAATCTTCTCGAGCCGAAAACTGCGCGTGATCAATCGCGTATCCGGAAACTCCCGCTCCCAGCTCTTCGATTACACCGACAGGTTCATGGCCGATGATTAGTCCAGGTTTGACCGAGTACACGCCGCGAAGGATATAAAGATCCGCGCTGCAAATTGTGGTCAACGTCACGCGGATAACGACTTCACCCGGACCCGCGTGCGGCTGCGGAACATCTTCAACTCTAATGTCACCTTACCTGAAAAACGTTCGCCTTCATTAATCTATCCGGGGGCGGCAGCTACAGAATTCGTTCGCGCGGCTGTCGATGTCTGTCCCACGGATCGGCGGTGACAAAGTCCGAGAAGATCGTTCCATTGTCTGCTTTCGTAAGTCGTCTTACCTCGAGCTGATCGCTGTTTTCGAATTCTTCGACACTGCCGTTAAAGATGATTTCGCCATGTGACAGCACCATGACCCGCGTGCGCGGCTGATGGTCCGGGGTTACTTCATCGATGACGATTCGCCCGCCGGAATTGCCGGCTCGATGGGTCGCGAGATACGGAATCTCATCCAACTTTTTCGTGACATAGATCGACGAGATGCCATGAATGTCTCGAGCGCGAATAATCAGATCGAGCACCTGCGCCGAGGTCAACGGATCGAGGCCTGAAGCGGGTTCGTCAAACAACATGATGGCGGGCCACCCGACCAGGGCGCGCGCAATCTCTAATCGCCGGCGCATGCCGCCGGAAAGTTCGAAAGGAAGTTTTTGCGCCTGCTGATAAAGGCCAACGAACTTTAGAATCTCAGTCACCTGCCTTCCGATTTCAGCTTCATCGACGCCATGCTCGACCAACCGGTACGCAACGTTTTCGTAGACCGCCATGCCGGTAAACAGCGAATCTTCCTGAAACACTATCCCCATCCGGTCACCGCGCAACTTCAGCAGTTCGTCTTCGCTCAGCGGACCAACGTCGCGGCCATCGATGAAGACTTGTCCAGCGTCAGGCTGAAGCAGAGCGATCGCCAGCCGCAGCAAAACAGATTTGCCTGATCCCGATTCGCCGGTAATGAAGATCATCTCACCACGTTCGAGTGTGAGGTTGATGTCCGACAGAACTTTCTTCTCATCGAAACACAACGAGACGTGGCGAAATTCTATTGCCGGGACTTTTCTAATTTCGGTTTCCATTTGTTCTCCGAGTCCGCTTCCTTTTGCGAACCACCTCAACCGAACAGTGCGCGCGCGCGGCGACGGCCGCCGCAGTGCTTCCCAGCAGAAATCTCTCGAAGCGATTGGTGAGGCCGGTCGCGCCCACAAACACACAATCGGCCCGCCATTCCTCGGCGACTTTGATCAGCACGTGCTTTGGATCGCCTTCCAACACATCGCCCATCGTGCGCAGCCCCGCTTTTTCCAGTTTCTTCACTGCCGTCTTCACAAGCTTGTCACACCGGCTCTGTTCCTCTTCGTTAAATGAACCAATTGACTCAACCAAGGGCGGAGCCATGCCGCCGATGTAAGTCAATTCGAGCGGTTGATCGACCATCACCACGCGCACTTCACTCTTCGCCGGCCAATCACGCGAGGCAATTTCTTCGAGCGCCTTTTCAGAGCCACGCGATCCATCAAAGGCCAGGAGCAGACGCACGGGAAAATCAGGCTCGTCGAGTTTGCCGCGCGCGACGCGCACTGAACATCGAGCTTCGTTCAGCAACCATTGCGAGATGCTACCGAGGAAGAAACGGCCCAGCGCGGTGCGGCCGTGTGAACCGACGATGATCAGGTCGGCCTTCCACTCTTCCGCTTTGGTAAACAATTCCCAATTGGGCGATCCCCACACCGATTCATGCGTCACCGTCCACTCGGGAAATTTTGCCTGAAACCTCGCGGCGACTTTCGCCGCCAGTTCGTCGCGCTGCTTAACAACTTGCGCGTTCGCCATGTATTTCCGCTCCAGGCCGAGTGCACCTTTGGCGGTTGCGGCCATGTCGAGGATCTCAACTGTTGAAGGCGGTGGCGGCGGCAGCCACACTTCGGCAACGGACATCACCAGCGCCTCGCCCTGCTGCGGCAAGCCCGCGTGCACAAGATCATCCAACGCTGATTCCGAGCATTGTGAACCGTCGTAAGCAATCAGGACTTTCATGACAATCCTCCGTCAATTGATCGCAGAGTAAAAGGGCAAGCTTCATACCGATTCAAAGTTACCGAAAACTCGCGGTGAAAGATTTGCGGGGCTCGAGCGATGAGGAAAAGTCCTCAAGTTTTGGCCGAAAGTACTCACTTTTCTTACGCACCTGGCCGCACACCGACTCAAGTTGATGGCACGAAGCGTGCGGCCACAGGTCGTGCATGAATGGACTGCGGGGTCTGACAAATACCGAAGCCCAACGACGGCTCGCGATTCACGGACCGAACGAATTGCCAACCACTCGGCCAATCTCCTTTGGGCGCAGGTTCATCAACCAATTTCGCAGCGCACTGATTTACATCCTGCTGGTCGCACTCGCAGTCGATTTAACGATCTGGTCGATTGAAGCCCATTCAGGTTGGCCGTTTGAATCGATAGCCATCTCGGTGGTTCTCATACTCAACGCAGGCCTCGGCGTTTATCAGGAAACGAAGGCTGAGACGGCGCTCTCCAGACTGAAAGAGCTGGCTGAGTCTTTGGTCTGGGTAATGCGCGACGGCAGTCTGGCGCACCGGCCGTCGGCGCAACTGGTGCCCGGCGACGTTGTGCGACTCGACGCGGGCGATCGTATTCCGGCTGACGGCAGATTGATCGACGCGCATGGTTTGATGGTTGACGAATCGGTCGTGACCGGCGAGTCCTTACCCGTCGGCAAAACGCTCGATGAAGATCTGCTCAGCGGCACTCTGCTGACTCGCGGCAAAGGCTACATGGAAGTGACGCACACGGCCGCGGCCAGCACCGCCGGCAATCTCGCGAAGATGATTGGCGCGATCGAAGCCGAAAAGACCCCGCTCGAGCGCCGCCTGATTTTCTTCGGCAATCAGATCGCTCGCTGGATCATGATCCTGTGTGCGCTGGTGGCAATTTTCGGTTTATTCATTGAAGGCCTTTCGAAATTCGGTCACGTGCTGCTGTTCGCGGTGGCGCTTGCCGTGGCTGCGGTACCGGAAGGATTGCCTGCGGTCCTGACCTTGACGTTGGCTCTCGGCGTTGAGCGCATGGCGCGGAACAAAGCAGTCGTTCGTCGCCTGAGCGCGGTTGAAGCGCTGGGCTCGGTAACTGTGATCGCCACCGACAAAACCGGCACGCTGACTGAGAATCGGATGCACGTCAAAGACCTCGACACCTCGGATACCGAGAGATCGTTGCGCGCGATGGTGCTCGCAAACGATGCCGAGGATGGCGCCGCCGCCGGCGATCCTCTGGAGTTAGCGCTGCTCGAATATGCAAACGACCAGGACATTGCAGTCGATGAAATTCTGCGTGAATGTCCTCGTCTTAGCGTGCTGCCATTCGACAGCTCGTACAAATTCATGAGGGTCACCGTGAACGAAGGTGGCGAAGTGGTCAGTTACCTGAAGGGAGCACCAGAGGCATTACTTCAACGCAGCCGGCTCTCTGATGGCGAGCGTCAGACGTGGGAAGAAAAGGCAGTCGCTTACGCCGTCGAAGGTTTTCGCGTGTTGGCTTTGGGTCGTCGAAAAGGCGAAGGCGACGACCATCTCACGTTCCTGGGACTGGTGCTGCTCTGGGATCCGCCGCGAAGGGAAGTGCCGGAATCGATTCGCCAGGCGCGCGCGGCCGGGCTGCACGTGGTCATGGTGACGGGCGACCATCCGGCTACCGCGTGCGCAGTGGCTAACGAGGTCGGAATCGCGCCCGGCCGGGTACTCACCGGATCGGATCTTG
>DATANL010000201.1:0-8057 GCA_036266295.1 Pyrinomonadaceae bacterium
GTTCAGTACCACGGACGGAAACTTCGGCTCGTTCGGCGAATCAGGATAGTGCTGCGCCTCGAGACAGAAACCGTATCGGCGCTGATAAACCTTGCCGTCTTTTCCGGTGATGCTGCCGTCGAGAAAGTTGCCGGAGTAAAACTGCAGCCCCGGCTCGGTGGTCGAGACCTGCATCGCGCGGCCCGTGGTCAGCTCATAAACGGTGGCTGCCAGAGTCAGGCGCTTTCCCTGCTTGTTCAGAACAAAGTTGTGATCGTAGCCGTTCCCAAACTTGAGTTGCTGTTCATTCTGTTCGATACGCGCGCCGATTTCAGTTGCTCTCATGAAGTCGAATGGCGTCCCACTCACACTCCTGAGTTCACCCGTCGGAATCGCTCCAGCATCGGTAGGCGTAAATCGGCTCGCATTTATGAAGAGTTGATGCGTGAGAATGTCACCCATTCCCTGCCCCGCCAGATTGAAGTAGGAATGGGAAGTGAGATTAACGATCGTGCGCTTGTCGGTGGTCGCTGCATAATCGATCCGTAATTCGTTCGCGTCAGTCAGCGTGTAGATCACCGTGGCCGTTAGGTTACCCGGATAATTCTCCTCGCCATCCTTGCTCACGTAAGTAAGTTTGAGCGCCGCGCCGTTCGCCAAGCGCAGAGGCTCGGCCGTCCACACAACCTTATCGAATCCTTTCAGCCCGCCGTGCAAATGGTTCGCGCCATTATTCACCGCCAGGTGATATTCCGTGCCGTTCAGCTTGAACGTGCCTTGGGCGATCCGGTTCGCGTAACGCCCGATGAGCGCGCCCATGTAAGGCGAATTGTTCTTCAGATATCCATCGAGATTGTCATAGCCCAGCACGACGTCATCGAACTTTCCATTCCTGTCCGGCACTTTGAGTGAAACGACAATCCCGCCGTAGTTCGTAATCCGCGCTTCAAGGCCAGACGCATTTCTCAGCGTGTAAATATCGACCGCGGTCCCATCAGGCATCTTGCCGAACATTTGTTTTTCGATTGAATGCTTGTTAGCGCGCTGCGCGATGGCAGCTCCCGCCAGCGCCAACGAGACAATGGTAATCTGAAGAATTAACGAAGTGATGCGCAGAAAAGCGCGTGTTTGTTTGCTTCTCATTCGTGGCCATTCATCAGTCGGATGATCGAGCGTACTCTGTTTATTTCAACGAGTTAAGAATGTCAACGCAGAAACTCGACCGTCAGGGAGGGTGCCCCTGTGGAGATTATCTACGTGAGGGATTCGGCGCCCGCTACAACGTGATCAGAAGCGCCGAAGGCGCGTTATTTAGTAGCCACGGCCGTAAGGCCGTGGGTCAAAGGCATCGATAAATTGAGGCCCGAAGGGCCGGCATTCTCATGATTCCCAGTTGAATACCGCACCTTCGGCGCTCAGACTCTTTTCCTACTCTTCCACGGCCTTACGGCCGTGGCTACTAAATGACGGTCCTTCGGACCTTGAACCATCTTCGAAGCACCCTCCCTGACGGTCGGGTTTCTACATCCCGATGCCTTTTAAATGATAGCGTTCCGTATCGTATTGCCGCGCGACGTCGACGGTTTGAATCTTGCCGGAGACTTCTGAGATGTCGACCAGGCTTAGGTGACAGCCGGGGGCGACGCCGCGCGCGGAGACCAGATTGCCGAAGTCGCCGGCGGCCACGGCTTCGGCTGCGCGAGCGCCGAACAAAAGGCCCATGATGCGATCGATAGCGCTGGGCGGGCCGCCACGTTGTGGATGACCGAGCATCACTGCCCGCGATTCGTAAGGCGTCTCAGTCTCAATCCGCCGCGCCAGCACGTCGCCGATTCCTCCCAGCTTGATGTGACCGAAAGCATCGTGACGATCGTCGTGCGTGATTATCTCGCCATCTTCGGCGCGCGCTCCTTCGGCGACCACGATTACGGCGTAACGCGGTTTGCCGTGAATCAGCCCAGGGTCGCCCATGCGCTCGTGCAGAAGTTCAAAGACTCTTTCGTAGCGAAACGGGTATTCGGGAATCAGCACCATGTGGGCCTGACCGGCGACGGCCGACCAGAGGGCGAGGTGTCCCGCATGCCGGCCCATCACTTCGATAATCTGGACCCATCCGTGCGAGCCCGCCGGTGTGCGCGAGCGTTCGATGACTTCCGTGACGGTGCGCAGGGCCGTGTCGAACCCGAGCGTGTAATCGGTGCCGGCGAGATCCTTGTCGATCGTTTTGGGAACGCCGACGACATTGACTCCCATGTCGGCGAACTTTGCGGCCACGCCCAGAGTGTCTTCGCCACCGCAGACGACCAGCGCATCGAGGTCCAGGTCCTTGATGTTCTCGAGCACTTCAGCCGAGCGGTCCTCGTTCTCGGCCGCTTCATTCTTTTGTCGAAAAGGATTAGTGCGCGACGATCCGAGATTTGTGCCGCCGTCTCGATCCCAACGACGCACCGCTTCGCGATCAAGCACGGTCACATCAGGCCGCGGATTCAGCAGACTTCGCCAACCATCGTAAAGACCGACAACTTCCAGCCCGAGTTCCGCGCCCCGATAGACGAGCCCTTTGATTGCCGGATTCAAACCCGGCGCATCACCACCACCAGTCAAGACGCCTACACGTTTTGCTTGAGACATGAGGCTTTTAGATTAACAGACTCCGAATCGAGGTCTTAGTGCCCGTGTCAGAACCGCGATTGGTAGCGACCGGATCAAAGAGCGACTCTGCAATACTTGGAATTAAAGAATAGCCGGCGGCAACCCGTCCCTGCAGGGGACAAATTCAATAGCCGGTGGCAACGCCACCGGATCCATCAACAGATCATTTCCCTCGACCCTGCCAGGGGTCGAATTCAACTCCACAGATAACGCTCGTCATAGGTCATCCCATACTCGTCCAGAAACGCGATTAGCTCTTCCTGAAACGTGCGCTTGCGATGATGGTCCTTTTTGACCGGCAAGGTATTCGTTCAATGTCGGAATGTCTGCTTGCCGGATCGAGAACGCGCCGTAGCCATCCTGCCAATGGAAATTCCGAAAGCCTCGATTTTTGGTCTTGATCCATGACCAACTGTCTTTCTTTACATCCTTCATCAAAGAGCTCAAGGCAATTTTCTTTGACTGTGAGATAAGTAAGTGGACATGGTCCGTAGTGCCTCCGGCGGCGAGGAGACGTGATTCATTATGATTCAGAATGCCGCCGATATAAGCAAACAGTTCGGGCTCGATCTCAGGTGTAATTAACTGCTCACGATTCTTTGTTGAGAGATAATATGGGTTAGCAAGCTAACGAGTGTTTGCGCCATGGGTGTCGCTAGTGATTCGACCCTTTCAGGGTCGCCTGGTTTTGGGCGAATTATATCCGTGGACGTTCTCCACGGCTATTCAATTTCACGCCTACGGCGTGAGCGCAGGAGGCGACTCAGGTTACGGGGTTATGATAAGTGCTATTCCAACGTGAATTTACCTTCTTCCCACATTACTACCCGTTTGCGGTCTGTGGTAAAGTCAGCAAAAAGTAATGGCATTAGGTAATTCACGATGGGTCTGCGTTTGAAACCTTATTTCGTGCTGCTCGTACCTTTCGCGTCGGTTTGCCTGTTATCGCTGACCATTCAGGCACAACAGGGCAATCCGTCGGCCCCGGTAATCGTCCAACCCGGCGCGCCCGGACAGCCGACGAAGACTCTGCCGGCTTCGACGACGGGCGTGCTGCCGCCGTCATCTCCAAAGAACATCGAGTTCATGCAGGGGATGATCATGCATCACGCGCAGGCGGTGGAGATGACGGCGCTGATCGACTCGCGGACCGAGAACAAGGAGTTGCGCCTGCTCGGTGCGCGCATTAGTCATTCGCAGGCCGAAGAAATTAAGTTTATGGAGAATTGGCTGAAGGCGCGGGGCCAAGCGACAACCATGTCTACGTCGGCCGCGATGCCGGGGATGGACATGCCGGGCATGGACATGTCGAAGCATGAGATGCTGATGCCGGGGATGTTGACGGCGAGGCAGATGGAAGCGCTGCGCAATGCAAAGGGAAAAGATTTCGATCGGCTTTTTCTCGAAGGGATGATTCAGCATCATGGGGGCGCTTTGACTATGGTGAAGGATTTGTTTGATACGGCCGGCGCGGGCCAGGATGCGGTGTTATTCAACTTCGCGACCGACATCGATAGCGGGCAGCGCGCCGAGATTAGGATCATGCAAGGCATGCTGAGTCAGTACCACCTGCGTTAGCGGGTGGGTCAACCGCAATGCTCGGACGCGATCAAAGATCACCCACCCGCTCACGCAGGTGGTACTGATCCGACATCGATAGCGGGCAGCGCGCGGAGATTAGGATGAGTCAGTACCACCCGCGTTAGCGGGTGGGTCAACCGCAATACATAGGACGCGATCAAAGATCACCCACCCGCTCACGCAGGTGGTACTGATCCGACATCGATAGCGGGCAGCGCGCCGAGATTAGGATCATGCAAGGAATGCTGAGTCAGTACCACCCGCGTTAGCGGGTGGGTCAACCGCAATGCTCGGACGCGATCAAAGATCGCCCACCCGCTCACGCAGGTGGTACTGATCCAATTGCAAACAACGACAGTTTAATTTTAGGGGGCACCAATGAATCGACTTCGCAGTTACAGTTTCCATTTCCTGATGGCCATCATGATGACGTGTGGGGCCTTTGCGGTAAGCGCGGCGCAGACGCCATCGCCGACTCCGACGCCGGCGGCTGAACCGCAGAATCCGTTTGCGCCCAAGCCCGCGCCGCCGCTACCGGCGGGCATGACGGGCGCTGATGCAAATGATGAACGCGCGAAGCTAAAGCCCGGCGTGTACGATGCGGGCGAAGCGTCGATGGGCATCAAGCATGTCACGCTGCTCAAGAAGCCCGACGCGTTTGACCTCGGCACCAATAATCCGGAAGACCCGAAAGTCGACAAGACGCTGACCACGGTGCTGGGCATTGGCGAGCCGAAACAGATGCCCGGCCCGATCAAATTGGTGCTCGCCGGACTTGGCTTTGCGAACTCCGACCTGGCCTTTCAGGGCAATCGACTGTTTCTCGGAAATTTCTACGGCGTCAATATTTATGACATTTCAAATCCGGCGAAGACCAGTCTGTTGACCTCGATGATCTGCCCCGGCGGCCAGGGCGACGTCTCGGTTTACAAAAACCTCATGTTCATGTCGGTCGAGATGGCCAACGGCCGCGTCGATTGCGGCGTGCAGGGATTTCCGCCGCCGCCTCCGCCGCCCGCGGGATCACATGACAATCCGCTACCGGCGGCATCGAAGGACCGTTTCCGCGGTGTGAGAATTTTCGATATCAGCGACATCAAAGCGCCGAAGCAAGTGGCAGCGGTGCAGACCTGTCGCGGCTCGCACACGCATACGCTGGTCGTCGATCCGAAGGACAAAGACAACGTCTACATTTACGTTTCAGGGACTTCGTTCGTGCGGCAGGAGGAAGAATTGCCCGGCTGCTCTGGCGGGACGCCGGACAAGAATCCCAACACCGCATTATTTCGCATTGACGTAATCAAGGTGCCGGTCGCCGCGCCGCAAAACGCCAAGGTAGTGTCCAGTCCGCGGGTGTTTATGGATCCGCGCAGCGGCGTCATCAACAGTTTGAATAATGGCGGCTCGCTTTCGGATAACGACACCAAGCCACACGACACCAACCAGTGCCATGACATCACCGTGTATTCGGCGATTGGTCTGGCGGCCGGTGCTTGCTCGGGTAACGGAATCCTGCTCGACATTTCAGACCCGGCGAATCCGAGGCGCGTTGATGCAGTGAACGACACGAACTATTCGTATTGGCACTCGGCATCATTCTCGAACGATGGCAAGAAGGTGGTATTCACTGACGAATGGGGCGGCGGTCTTGGCGCACGTTGCCGCGCGAACGATCCGAACAAATGGGGCGCGGATGCGATCTTCAATCTTGAAAACAACAAGCTCAGTTTCGCGAGCTACTACAAAATGCCCGCGGCGCAGGGCGACAGCGAGAATTGCGTCGCTCACAACGGTTCGCTGATTCCGGTGCCGGGTCGCGACATTGAAGTGCAGGCCTGGTATCAGGGTGGCATCTCGGTCATGGATTTCACCGACGCTGCTCACCCGCAGGAAATTGCCTACTTCGATCGTGGGCCGATTGATCCAAACGTGCTCGTGCTCGGCGGCGACTGGTCCGCGTACTGGTACAACGGACAGATTTACGCGTCTGAGATTGCGCGCGGTCTGGACATTTTCGAACTGACCCCGACGAAGTTTCTGACGCAGAACGAAATCGACGCGGCGAAGACCGTAAAGGTCGCCGAGTTGAACGTGCAGAACCAGCAAAGGTTGGTGTGGCCGAAGAATCTGACGGTGGCCAAGGCTTATGTCGATCAGTTGGAGCGTTCGCAGGCTCTGCCGGCTGACCGCATTGCGGCATTGCGCAATGCGATTCAGAAAGCCGAGACTTCGAACATGAGTGCAGGCGCGGTCGGCGCGCTGCAAGGCATCTCCCTGCCGCTGGGAATGGCTGCTGGTAAAGCGACGAATCCGGCGGATGCAAATCGAATGAGAGCGCTGGCCGAGATTCTGAAAGCGCCGACAAAATAGGACGATTTTGGAGTGCGCCGGCAGAGCGAAGCGGGTCCCCGCGTGGGATGATCGTAGTGGCGACGGCGTTTTGGAGACCCGGTCGGACAAATCGCTTTTAGGTCACAATCCAAAGCGGCGTCGCCGTCCTGATAAAATCGGGACTTAGCGGCCGCACTCCAAATGAACACGCCGCGCGGAGCCGTACGGTTTCGCGCGGCATTGTCTTTTTCCAAGCCCTTGATGGGTCAAGAGTATTCTGAGCGCGCATCCGGCAAGCGTTGACGTATTCAACGTCTGTTAACGACGTGGACAGAAACGCCGAAGGCGTTTACCAGCCTCCAGCCCAGGGTTGCGCGCGGTAGTTAGCGCGCTACCCTGGGTAACTGAACATGAATTTGGCCCAACCCTGAAAGGGTTGCGGCGAAAGGCCAGGCTTGATCAATTCGCGAACTCTTTCAGAGTTCCATGGATTCGAAAACGTTCGTTCCCAGGGCGATGCCCTGGGCTGGAATTTGTCAACGACTTCGGCGTTAATAGCCATCACGAACGAGGCTCCGTGCGTGGGTAATCTCCGCTCGCTAGGTCAAAATGGAAGATACGAATTCTCCGTTTCTGCGACGAATTGTCTTATCGTCCTTACCTTTGTTGCTCATCGCATTCGCGGCCGGCGCTGGTTCTAATCAGACAACGCCACCGGTGCCGCTCTTTGATGTCGTTCACTATGATCTTCTGCTCGAGCCCGATATTGATCGCAAATCAGTCACGGGAACTGAAACGATCAGGATCATCTCCCGGGCTGCTGGTGTGCGCGAAGTCGAACTCAACTGCGGCGAACTAACCATCGATTCCGTCAAGGACCAGGGAGTAGCGCAGAAATTTGTTCGGCATGAGCGTCAACTGATCATTTCTTTAGCTCGCGCCGTCAAGCAAAACGAAACGCGTGAGATCGAGATTGAATATCACGGCTCGCCGCGTCGCGGCATTCGTTTCTGGCCTGATCGACAGCAGGTCTACACAGTTTTCTCGACAAGCCAGTGGATGGTTTGTGTAGATGGCCCCGATCATCGCGCGACCTTGAACCTGAAACTTGTGCTGCCGGCGGGCCTGACTGCGATCGCGAACGATCGAATGGCCAGTCAGCATGCACTCGCGAACGGCAAGGTTTTATCTGAGTGGAAACAGGATGTGGCGGCGCCGACTTACGTCTTCGGTTTTGCTGTCGGGAAGTTTCGCACCGTAACCGAACGTCATGGGCACGTCGAGCTTCGTTATGTGTCTGAGCAATACACGGACGATGAACTGCGAAAGATCTTCCGCGACACCGCGGACATGATCGATTTCTACGAAGACAAAGCCGGAGTGAAGTATCCATATCCCACTTACTCGCAAGTCCTGGCCGCAGGCGGTGTCGAACAGGAGATGAGCAGCTTCACTGTCCTGCGCGAAACTTATGGCCGCGACGTACTGGCGAATGAACGCGCGATCTGGTTAGG
>DATANL010000202.1:0-3982 GCA_036266295.1 Pyrinomonadaceae bacterium
ACCAACGTTCCTTATCATCTGGAACATTAGTTAGACCGTGGCGGACATGGCGCGCGAAGCTACAAAGCAGGCGCGGCAATACACCGGCCGTCCCTGTGAGGGATAAAACGGAACGGTGGTTTGTTCGCGACACTGCGCGCACTGGACGGTCACTTCGATTCGCTGTTTGGCGCCGGTCGATTGCGCCAGAGAGATTGCCGCCAGCCGATCGTTCTTGGCCTGCTTGCACGGCCTGCATCGCTTCGGTTCGTTCTTTAGACCCTTGTCGTGAAAAAAGACCTGCTCGCCGACGGTCCAGGTAAAGTACTCGCCGCAATCGACGCAGGTAATCTGTCGATCTTGAAAATCAGATGCCTTATCTTTAGCAACTATTCCCCGAGCATGGTCTGACATCTGCTCCTCCTCAAGAGGCTCTGTCGGTCGAAGGCAGGAAGCCCCGTTGCAGGTGCACGATCCGAAGCCGTACGAGGGAGGCCGCGAGAATCAAGCGTGACTCGCTTAGGCGCGGGTTGTGGCGGCCACAGCGGGTGCACTTATATGACTATGACCCACCCGTGTCAAGCATTTTATAGTAATTTTTGTCAGGCCTTGCGATGACCTGGTTGGCGGTCATTTGCGCTAAGCACATGATGAAGATTCTGGTAGTCGGCTCAGGTGGTCGCGAGCACGCGATCTGTTCGACGCTACGGCGAACGTCGAGCAGACAACTGCAAATATTTTGCGCGCCCGGCAACGCGGGTATCGGGCAGATTGCCGAATGCGTTCCGATAAATGTTAACGATGAGCGCGCGTTGCTGAATTTCGCGCAAGCGAATCAGATTGATTTAACCGTCGTCGGGCCCGAGGCGCCTCTGGCCGCAGGTCTCGTAGATCTCTTTGAGCAGCACGGGCTGAGAATTTTCGGACCGCGATCCGATGCGGCGCGCCTGGAATCGAGCAAGGCATTCGCCAAGGCTTTTATGGATCGCCACTCGATCCCGACTGCGCGTTACGAGGTGGCCACGTCGCTTGATGTCGCCGCAGCATGTTTGCGTACCGGCAAATTCGGCGATGAAGAGGATGGTGTGGTGATCAAAGCCGACGGCCTCGCCGCCGGAAAGGGCGTCTTCGTCGCGAGTAATCGATCTGAGGCGTTCACTGCCTTGAGCGAGCTGAAAAATGGCGTCGCGGGAGTCGAAGCAATCCGCAAGATCGTAATCGAAGAACGTCTCACTGGACCGGAAGTTTCGATTCTGCTGTTCTCGGATGGCCGGAATTATCGAGCGATGCCGGCAGCGCGCGATCATAAGCGCATCGGCGAAAATGACACCGGACCAAACACTGGTGGGATGGGATCGATCACTGACAGCCGTCTCGTCGACGAGACCATGCTCGATCGGATCAATCGCGAAATCATCGAGCCGACTCTGCAAGGATGTCGCGACGAAGGGTTTCCGTTTCGCGGAGTATTGTTCCTGGGCCTGATGCTGACGCCGGACGGGCCGCGCGTCCTGGAATACAACGTGCGATTCGGTGATCCGGAAACGCAATCAATCCTGGTCCGATTGCAGACTGACTTGACTGAGATCTTCCAGGCCGTGACTGAGACGCGATTAGGTGAACTTACGATTGATTGGCTCCCGGGCGCGTCTGCCTGTGTCGTGCTGGCCGCGCGCGGGTATCCGGCGAAAGCCGAAACCGGAGCCATGATTCACGGGCTCGAACGAGCGACGCAACACGAACATGTCTCGATTTTTCACTCCGCGACTTCGTCGTCGAACGGCGACTGGTTGACGGCAGGCGGGCGCGTTCTCGGGGTTACTGCGACCGGTGAAAATCTCGATTTGGCCCTGGCACGATGCTATGGCGCTATCCACGAAATCGATTGGACGGGCATGCAGTACCGGCGCGATATTGGCCGAACTTCCACTCGCTGACGCCACCGGTGGCATTATCCCGACAAAACTGCGCACCGCTCACTGCTTACTGCTCACTATTCTCTGCTATACTCGCCGACAAAAGTGGTTGAAAATGCAACCATGCGCCTTACTCTTTCGTACAATTCGACGGCGCGCCGGGCGTTTTGACCGCCGATATGCAAATCACCTTTGCGAAGATTAGCCGGAGGACGAAATGGGACTTGGGACTAGGATAAAGCGTTCGCTGCGCGCCCTGTTCGGTGGGATTGTCGAAGCCACCGAAGACCCCGAATTGATCCTGCAACAGACAATTCGCGACATGCGCGACCGCATCCCCGATCTGAACAATTCGGTGGCCCAGGTCATGGCCACTGAAAAACTACTCGCCAAAAATAAAGAGCGTCTCGAATCACAAGTCGTCGACCTCGATTCGAAGATCAAGGCGTCGGTCAAGATGGGCCGCGATGACATCGCCACTGCGTACATCGGACAGTTGCAGCAGGCCCAGGTCGATTTGCAGAAGACCGTGCACCAGCATGAGCATGCGCAACTGGCCTCGAAGCAGGCGCTGAAGGCCCGCGACAATTACATGTTGCAAATGCAGCGGCGCACCGCTGAGGCTATGCAGCTGATCAATCAGTCGAAGCAGGCAAAGCTGCAGGAGCAACTCGCGCAGACGATGGCTTCGTTCCAGATTGGCGACGACGCGCAGACGTTCGACGAAATGCGCGACAAGATCGATCGGCGGGCCGCCGCGGCCGAGGCAAGAATGCAACTGGGATCTGCTTCCGTCGACAATCAAATGCAGGATATTGAAAAGGAAGCGATGGACATGCAGTTGCAGGACAAGCTGCTCCACTACAAACAGGAGATGGGCTTGCTGCCCGGCGGCAGCGCGACCGGCGCGCAGCCGGCATTGCCGGCGGCCCAGGGAGAAACGACGCCGCAGCAGTAGAGTATTTGGATTTGCGTTTGCGCGCTGGGTCGTATTCAAGCGCAAACGCGGCGGGGCATTAGCCCGACCATGAGGGAGGGCGCATCGGTTGAACGCTTATTACGGTTTCGCATTTCATGAACTGGCCCAAAATTGATTCGCGTTATCTCAAAGAAGCATTCAAAGAGCCGATCAACTTTTGGGGTATGGCGGGCTTTCTGGTGGGCGCCGCCTTTTTCCAGGATGTAACGCCTCTGCTGCTCGGGCTGGGAACGGAAGCCCTCTATCTCACCGTCGTGCCAGCTGCACCTTACTATCGCCGCCTTGTCGAACGCCGCGCCAAAGAGAAGGCGCGCAAACTGCGCGAAGCGCAACGCGAAGCCTTCATCAAAGGATTCGATCCGCGGGAACGCGAGGCCGTCGAATACCTGCGCTGGATGAAGAACCAGATTTATTCGAATTACCGAAAATTCACCAACAGCAAAGAGATTCCCGCGAACCTGCAAAGTCTCGATCAGCGTTGGGAAGATTTCGTTGATCTGCTCGATGTCTATCGCCGCCGCAAACATCATCTGCGATCGACAAATCGCCAGGCCGTCCAGAATCAACTGAAGCAAGCCGAGCATGCGGTGCAAACCTCAACCGACGATCGTCAGAAGAGAATTCAGCAGGCCAACCTCGAAATCCTGAGACGTCGCGTCGCTGCTTTCAATGACCTCGAACGATCCGTGAAGCTCGTTGAGGGACAGCTACAATCGATTGAGAATTTCTTCGGCCTGGTGAATGACCAGGTGGTGACGCTGCCAACTCCCGAACGCGTATCTGCCTTACACTTCGAAGAATTGAGCGATTCAATCGCCATGACCCGGCAGATGCTCGAAGAGACCGCCGACACTTACGGAATGCTCGACAACCAGCATCGTGAATTGGATCTGCTGCTCTCCACCGGATCGAGCTCGAAGTAGTGTCAGAAGCCCGGCCGTAAGGGAGGGCGTCTTTCCTAAGGTCTTCGTTTGACACAAGCAATCATGTACCTCGGCTGGCCCTCCCTCACGGTTGCGCTTCTGACACCTAACGGCCTGATTCCTCGCCACTTAGCCCTTCAGGTAATTCTTCAGAAAACACACTGTATCGTGTTGAAAAAAAAGAT
>DATANL010000203.1:0-9038 GCA_036266295.1 Pyrinomonadaceae bacterium
AGAATTTCCGCCTGCCGTTGGTGCCGATTACTGAGAAGAGCCGCGCAAAGTTGAGAGACGTAGTTAAAGAACTCGGATTGATCGAAAGTGCGACTCACGCCTGAGGTCAGAACGGCCTGCGGTATCGGGCCGTTGATCTCCATATTCGGAATCAAATAAAGATCCACCACCCGCTACCGCAGGCGGTACTGACTTCATGCAAACACAAATCGAAGCTCTCGCGGCGCGCGAAACATCAGACTATTCAAATGATGACCGCGCGCTCTTCAATGAATTCAAAGCCGCGCTCAATCGCGGCGAAGTTCGCGCCGCCGAACGTGATGCGAACGGCCGCTGGCAAACGAACGCCTGGGTCAAGCGCGGCATCCTGCTGGGCTTTCGCATGGGCCTGATAATTGAACAGACGCCGTCCGGCGCGCCTTTGCAGTTCCTCGATAAGGACACTTATCCCATCAGAAGGTTCTCTCCCGACGATCGCGTCCGCATCGTTCCCGGCGGTTCGAGCATTCGCGACGGAGCATACATCGCTCCCGGTGTCGTCTGCATGCCGCCGATGTTCGTCAACGCCGGTGCTTACGTCGATGAAGGCACGATGATCGACAGTCACGCGCTGGTCGGATCGTGTGCGCAGATTGGAAAGCGCGTGCACCTTTCGGCTGCGGCGCAAATCGGCGGAGTGCTCGAACCGGCGGGGGCCATTCCGGTAATCATCGAAGACGACGTCATCGTGGGCGGTAACTGCGGCATTTACGAGGGCACGATTGTGCGCGAGCGGGCGGTCCTCGCAACCGGGACAATCATTACCGGCTCGACGCCCGTCTTCGATCTGGTTCGCGAAACCGTCTATCGACGCAGCGCCGACGCGCCGCTCGAAATCCCGGCCGGCGCCGTCGTCGTACCCGGCGCTCGCGCAATTCAAAGCGAGAAGGCGCGCGAGTGGGGCTTGTCGCTGTACGCTCCAATCATTGTGAAGTATCGAGACGAAAAGACTGATGCGGCAACGCAGCTGGAGGAGGCGCTGCGGTGAGCCAATTCGAACCACCTCCATTCCTTCGCGGCATTGAGAAGAGCATGATTCGGAAGATTTCGGATCGTGCGAAGCCGGGCAGCATCAGTCTCGGATTGGGCGAGCCTGATTTGCCGACGCCGGAAGTGATCCTGCGCGAAGCTGTGCGCGTCATTCAGGAAGAGCAGAGTGGGTATACGCTGCAAGCGGGCCTGCCGCAATTGCGTGAGCGAATCGTCAGTGATTACCCGCACATGAATTTGAATCTTGATCAGGTCATCGTCACTGCCGGTTCGCAGGAATCGCTTTATTTGATTTTGCGAACGCTGATCCGTGACGGCGATGAAGTCTTGATTCCCAATCCGGGTTTTATTCCCTATCCGATGATCATTCGCATGGTTGGTGGGCGGGCAGTGACCTACCGGTTGCCGGCGGCAAATGATTTCGCTTTCGATGCGGAAGATTTTCGGAAGCAACTCACGCCGCGGACCAAAGTCGTGGTTTGTATCAGCCCTTCAAATCCAACTGGCCGGGTGCTGTCGAGAGACGATCTGCGGGACATGGCTGACGCAGTCACGGCGATCGCTCCGGATGCGTTCATAATCAGCGATGAGATCTATCGCGAACTTTATTACACTGCGGAACGTCCGCCGTCGATTTCAGAATTTTATCCGCGCACGATCATCGCCAGCGGTCTCTCAAAGTCCATGCGCATGACCGGGTGGCGCATTGGTTGGCTCGCCGGCCATGAGGAGGTGATGAAGTCAGCGCTGGTGCTGCATGGCTACGTAACCACATGCGCGTCAAGCATCTCGCAGAAGGCCGGGCTGGCGGCATGGACCCACGAAGCCGCCGCTGCGCGCGAAGAGTATCGCGCGATCTTCCATCGCCGCCGCGATCACTTGTTGAGCCGGCTGCGCCAGGAACTCGGGTTGCGCTGCGTTACGCCCGAAGGCGCGTTCTATGCAATGGTTGATGTCAGTGGTTACGGCGAGGACATGAAAGTCGCTGAGGCCGGCCTGGAGCAAGGTGTGGTGACAATTCCGGCCGCGGCCTTTGGCGATCAGAGCAAGGGCTTCCTGCGAATTTCCTTTTGCGCCGATGAAGAAAGATTGAGTGAAGGCGTAAAGCGATTGGGTGCTGCATTGCTTTCGTTGAAAGATTAACCACAGAGGACACAGAGAAGAACCACGAAGGGATTAGAGGAAACCTTTGTGTCGTGGTCCTGTTTTTCTCAATTCGTTTTCCTCTGTGTCCTCTGTGGTAAATTTTCTACATGATGAGATTTCGCGTAGGAATTCTCGGAGCGACCGGCGTTGTCGGTCAGCGATTCATTCAACTGCTGCAGGGGCATCCGCAGTTTGAAGTGACCGCGCTGGCGGCTTCCGATCGTTCACAGGGGAAAACGTTTGCCGAGGCGTGCACCTGGCGTTTACCGGGCGAAATGCCTGAATCGGTAAAGTCGATCTCGGTACAAGCTCCGGCGCCGCCGCTTGATTGCGACTTCGTCTTTTCAAGTTTGCCGGGAGAGATCGCGGCGCAGACGGAAGAGGATTTCGCGCGCGCGGGTTATCCGGTCATCAGCAATTCTTCCTCGCATCGAATGAGTGCAGATGTGCCTCTGCTGATTCCCGAAGTCAATCCGGATCACATCGCGCTAATCGACGCGCAGCGAAAGAAGCGCGGATTCGATCGCGGATTCATTCTCACGAATCCCAACTGTTCGGCGATCGCGATCGTCCTGGCGCTGGCGCCGTTGCACGCAAAATTCGGCGTCACCTCGTGCGTGGTCACCACCATGCAGGCGCTTTCCGGCGCGGGTTATCCCGGCGTGGCTGCGCTGGACGCCACCGACAATGTCATTCCGTTCATCGGCGGCGAGGAAGAAAAGGTCGAAGCTGAAACTCTAAAGTTGCTCGGCCGTGTCGATGGCGAATCGATTCAACCGGCGGCGATGACGGTGAGCGCGCAGTGTAATCGCGTGAATGTAACCGACGGTCACATGGCGTCGATCCGGGTGAAGCTGGCGCAGACGGCAACGCCGGCAGATCTGCGCGAGACGTTGGCTTCGTTCAGCGCCCTGCCGCAGCAATTGAAACTACATACAGCGCCGAGCCGGCCAGTGATTGTTCGCGATGAAAAGGATCGTCCGCAGCCGCGGCTCGATCGCGACGCGGGCAACGGCATGAGCGTCACGGTCGGGCGCATCATGCCGGATTCGGTTTTTGATTATCGCTTCGTGGCGTTGGGCCACAACACGATCCGCGGCGCAGCCGGCGCGGCGATCCTGAATGCAGAGTTGTTGGTGGCTCAAGGATATCTGAGTAAATCCTGGTCGTAGGGAAGAGCTTGGTGATTAGCGCGACGTGGTCGTAGGATTAACCACGGAGAACAAACGGATGTCAGCAGGTTTGGAAGAAGCAATTCAAGAGGAAGTCCGAAAGCTAACCGACGGTCAACAAAGGCGCGTAATGGCGTTCGTTGAGAGCCTCAAGCCAAGCAAGAGAAATAATAAAGCGAGGGGCTATTCATTTGTAGGTATTGCGCGGAGTGGGAGTGGTTCGCTCTCAACCGAAGCCGAGTCAGTCCTTGACGAGGATGCCGACCGGCGTGAGGGATGGAGTCTGCGTTAATGGCTGCCCTGCTCGACACCGGCTTTCTGCTGGCAGTCATCGACGCGGACGACAATTTTCATGCAGCATGCGTCGCAGCACTCGAATCCGAAACGAACCCGATCCTACCTGATGTGGTTCGTCCTGAACTCGCATACTTGATCCTTCGCGAACTTGGATATCCAACACTTACGAGCTTTCTGCGTGCGGTCGTAGCCGGCGAGTTAGCTCAAGCGCAATCGACGCCTCAAGATCTTGCACGGGCGGCTGATCTCCTCGACAAATACGCTGACAATAAAGTTGATTTCGTTGATTGTGCGATCGTCGCGATGGCAGAACGTTTGAATCTAACGAGAGTGCTTACCGTAGATCGGCGGCACTTCACAATCTTCCGACCCAGACATTGTGAGTATTTCGAGATCGCGCCATAGTTACTACCGTACGTGCCGTGATGACAAACGTCGAGAAATACAAATCCGACTTGAAAGCCCTTGTCGAACTCGGCGACAAGATGAGCTTCGGTCTTTTGTTGGGTCCCGGTCCCGCGGAAAAACATGTAAAAAGTGGCAAACGGTCTCAAGCAGAAAAGTTCCTTGATGATTATGCCGCGGAAGCCAGGGGTAGTTTTGAGCGCGACTATCAACAACAGGAAGTTGAAGACCTCATAAAAGGCGTCGAAAGAATCACGAAAACGATATTCTAATCTAGCACTGACCGAGCATGGTGTTAACAGGTGAACCTGGGCCTGGTCGCAACCGCCTTCGCAATCACGCGCCTCAATTCGTTCAACTGATTACCAAAGAAATGATCCGCGGCTTCGATCACGCACAATTGCGCGTCGCAGTGTAATCCGATGCGCTCGATCAACTCGCGCAGTTTCTCAACGTTCCCATATTCATCGTGCTCGCCGTGCACAAACAAAATGGGTTTCCGGCACTGCTCCAGAAAACTGAAGTCGTATTTATCGACCGGCGCGCCGATCGCAATCATACGAGCTACGCGCTTATCAGCCATGCCAACCTCCAGGCCCACACGCGCGCCGAAGGAAAAGCCGCATAGAGTAATTTCCTGATCGGGATAATTCTCTGCCAGATAATTCAAACCCGCGCGGGCATCGTCGCGCTCGCCACGGCCCTCGTCGTATTCGCCGGTGCTTTGGCCCACGCCGCGAAAATTGATGCGCAGAGTAACCAGGCCGGCATCGTTCAGGGCTGCCGCCGCGCGGAACACGACTTTGTTGTGCATGGTGCCGCCGCCCAACGGGTGCGGATGCAGCACCAAAGCGACGCCTTTCGCCGGCTGTTCGCTCGGCTCTTTGAGAATCGCCTCGAGCCGGCCATGCTCGACGGGAATGAAGAGATTTCCTGCGGGATACATACGTTAGTGGCAAGCGCCGATCTATTTCGGCCCTCGATTCTTGATTGTGAATTTGTTGTTTGTCAAAAGAGTCTGCCGGCGAAGATTGACTCGCAATTCATAAAAGGATTAGTTTTTTCTTCCACATGGACACGCCGCCCACAAATCAGCTTCACGAGACCGAGGCCAGGCTCAGACAACTCGAGCGCCGGCTGGCAATGCAATTCGAAGCCGCGCGCATTCTCGCGGAGACCGAATCTTTGTCGACGGCCGCACCGAAACTGTTGCGGGCGATTTGCGGCGGGCTCGATTGGGACCTGGGCCAACTTTGGGTAGTCGATCACCAGGTGAATAAGCTGCGCTGGGTGGCCAGCTGGAGCTGCGATTCACTAAAGGTGGAAGACTTCATTGCCGCGAGCCGCAATCGGTTCTTCAGTCACGGCGCGGGTCTGCCCGGCCGCGTCTGGGACAGCGGCGAGCCGGAATGGATCGACGAGATCGCGAATGATCGAAGTTTTCCCCGCGTGACCTTTGCAGTGCAGGCGCAGTTGCACTCGGCCTTTGGCTTTCCGGTGAAAGTTGGTGACGAAGTTTCCGGCGTGATCGAATTCTTCAGTTCCCAGCGTCAATCAACCGACGACTCGCTGCTGGAATTAATGAGCGGGATCGGAAATCAAATCGGCCAATTCATCGAACGCGAGAGCGCTGAGGACGAGCATTCCGCCTTGTACGAGCGCGAACAGCGCGCGCGGCTGGAACTCGAGGCCACCATGCAGCGCATGCGACAGGTGCAGATTGTGACTGAGGTCGCGCTGTCGCATCTGTCACTCGATAAGTTGCTGGTCGAGCTGCTCGACCGCGTGCGTGACGCAATGGACGTGGACACGGTCGTAATTCTCTTGCTCGAACCCGACGACAAACTGGTTGCGTGGGCCACTAAGGGACTTGAACTCGACGCGAAGATACGCGTGCCTATGGGCGCCGGTTTTGCGGGACGGGTAGCCGCGCGCAAAGAGCCCATCGCCATCGACGATATCAACCAGGCCGACATGCACACGCCGTTTCTCCGCGAGCGTGGCGTGAAGTCTTTGTTGGGCGTGCCGTTGCTGTTGGAAGGACGCGTGCTCGGAGTGGTACACGTCGGACGGCGCACGATTCGCCCTTTTACTGAAGACGACACGCGCTTGTTGGAGCTGGTCGCTTTTCGTGTCGCTCTGGCGATCGATAATGCGCGCTTGTTCGAAGAAGAGCGCGCCGCGCGCCGTGACGCTGAAGCCGCCAGCCGCGCGAAAGATGAATTTCTGACCACGCTTTCGCATGAACTGCGGACGCCGCTGACGCCGATCATCGGTTGGATTCACATGATCCGCAACGGACTGCTGCCGGAAAAAGAATCGGCCCACGGCCTCGAAGTAATTGAAAAAAATTCACATTCATTGAAACGGCTGATCAATGACCTGCTGGACATGTCGGCGATTCTCAGCGGCAAAATGCGCATGGAGCAGATGCCCGTCGCGCTCGGCAGCGCCATTCGCGAAGCCGTCGAGATGGTGCGGCCGATCGCGAGCGCTCACGAAGTGCAGTTTGAGGTGAAGTGTGACGATTCCGCCGGCGCGACCGTCACCGGCGATCGCACGCGGCTGGTCCAGGCCTTCTCAAATTTGCTCGACAATGCCGTCAAATTTTCGAGCGCCGGCGGCAAAGTCAAAATCAGTTGTGAACGGAATCAAAATGACGCGACCGTGCGAGTCGAAGATGAGGGACTCGGCATCAGTTCAGATTTTCTGCCCTTCGTCTTTGAACGTTTTCGCCAGGCGGACGGCTCAAAGACACGCGCGCACGGCGGCCTGGGCCTGGGGCTGGCGCTGGTTAAGAGTTTCATCGAGGCGCACCAGGGGACCGTCGAAGCCGCCAGCGACGGCCAGGGCAGAGGGAGCCGCTTCACGATTACCTTGCCATGCACCGCAGAGGTGACGCCGCCAGTTTCCAAAGCAACCATTGAAACTCAGCCTGAGGCCGCGGCGGCTCACCTGATGATCATCGAAGACGACGAGGACACTTTGGAAATGCTGCGCGCGACGTTGGAGATGCACGGCTTTAAGGTCACGGCGTGTGAATCGGCAGAAGAGACTCTCCGGGTTGCTCGCGATCAGTCGGTCGATCTGATCATCTCGGACATAGGGATGCCTCACATGGATGGTTTCGAAATGATCCGGCGATTGCGCGAATACGAAAGCTACAAGTCCGTGCCGGCCATTGCCTTGTCCGGCTACGCGACTCAAAAAGATGCGAAAGCCGCATTATCGGCGGGCTTCGACGCTCACATTTCAAAACCGGTAGATCCCAAAGAATTGTTGATGACGATCCGTAAGTTCGTGCGCCAATCGCCCGGCGGTGAAGGCAGCGAGTGATGCGCTATCGAACTGTGATGGGCAACTGCAGCGTCTTCGAACCCTTCAATCCAAACCACGAGACGCCTTCCTGAACCACGTCGATCTCGAGTTGGTACTCACCGCTTTGGGACGGCGCGTTAACTGTCAAGGGAAGATCGAGGATTCCTCCCGGCGGCAGGTCGCGAGTGAGGGGCGCGCGGCCATCATCATTCACCACAACTTTGCCCTGGCGATCGAGCCAGTGATTGCCGGCGGCGATCTGAAATGGATCGGCGTGCCAATCGCGACCCTTCCAGCTCACATCACTGATGTTTCTGATCGAAATTACCAAGGTCACTGTCTCGCCGGGTGAGAGTTGAGTCGGCGGATTACTTGTTTTGATCTCGGCACGAAAGCCGTTATCCGGAAGTGGGCTGCGATCTTTTGGCGACGCTCCAGCGATGAAGAGCGTATACGGTGGAGTCTCGGCGAGGATGTTGCAGTTTGCGCAAATGTCTTTGGTGGTGATCGTCAGCGAGTCAACGGGCGGCGCGTCTTCAATCGGCAGATGAACGAAACTCGAAAGCGGAATTCCCTTGAGCGTGGCATACCAGCAGGCCTGGATGTAGCCCGGGATGCCACTGGCATCTGAAAGATAGATGGGACGACGTCCGTTCCTAAGGGCTGCGTCGAAAATCATGTTCGGATAGCCGGCATCGAAAACGTGCAGGCGCAGCGGAGAATTTGCGCTGGCCGCATAACGCAGCTGAAACGATGCGCCTTGTAAAAGAGTCAAGACACCAAAGACGATTAGCGCTCGCCGTTGCCATCTATTGCCGCCTTCCAGCCAGGCAACCGCCGGGGCCGAAAGCACCAGCAGAAAGACCGGTACCGGCGAGAGGTGAAGCATGTGAAAGTTCTCATTCGTTAGCGATGCCGGAATGATCGAGACAATTAGCCCATAGCCAATGAACAGCCACCATGGATCCGGCTTTTTTCTAAAGACGATCCAGGCGCTGCCGACCACCATCAGCAACGTCGCCGCCAACATTAGTTCCGCGCCGTAAAGGTGGGCCATCTGAAAGTAATTCGGATCGCCCGTGACTAATAACCGCCAGGGATTAATGTTGCCGAGGTAGTGCCGCAGAAAATCGAACAGTGACGACCCGAGCGAATTCTCGGCTTTCAAATAAGTTATCAGCGAGAACCTTGCCGTCAGCGCGCCGGGATGGCGAAGATGAAAGACTCCCAGAGGCGTGAGCGTCACGGCATAAAGCGCCCAGGTCCAGGCGATACTCCGCCATCCTGCGCGACGCATCAGCACCAACAGCCCTAACGCCAGCAGCGGCGCCAGCAATCTTCCGATGGAATAAGTGTAAGTGAGCAAGCCGAGACTTAGAGCGAGCGGCAGAGTCTGGGACCAGGACCATTTGGATTTCTGTGATGCGCGATAGACGCAAAGCAAGAACAGTGTGAGCGCCAGTGGATAAAGACTGACCTCAACTACCACCCGGCTCAGTTCAAACAGCCACGGTGTCAAAAGCGCGGAGGCCATCACCCACAATCCGACCCCGCGCTTGCCGGTGATGTTTGCGCACAGCAAACCCAATAGTAGGGCCGTCAATATTCCCGCGGTTGCGCTCAAGAGTCGGGCGCTGAGAATAGCGGGACCGGTTAGACGAAAGATTCCGG
>DATANL010000204.1:0-3729 GCA_036266295.1 Pyrinomonadaceae bacterium
GCCGGACAAGTCCGGCCTCTAACCGATCAGGAATAAACCTTAACCGCAAAAGGGAGTAACGATGCGTAATTTCACTAAGCTCATCATCGTGTCACTGGTGATCGTGGCGGGACTGTCCGCGGTTGCAGTTAGGCTGCGGCATTCGTCCAACGGTGCTACGCCGCAAAAGGATCGCCTCGTCGTTCACGAATGGGGAACGTTCACTTCGATTGCCGGCAAAGACGGCGTGGCGTTGGAATGGCGACCGCTCAGCGGCCCGAGCGATCTGCCAAAGTTCGTACATTCAACGGCTAACCTCAACACGGGCCTGCGCCATGTCAACAGCAAAATTGAATTGACGGCGGCGGTGCGGATGGAAACCCCCGTCATTTATTTCTATTCCAACCGTGAGATGAACGTTTCAACGAAAGTCGACTTTCCCAAGGGCAAGATTACCGAGTGGTATCCGCTGGCCCGCGCCGTCGATAACGGAATCGACTGGGGCAAGATGAAAGTGCAGCCGGGCGCGCCTTTCAATCTGCCGGCCGATTATTCCGATAACCATTACTACGCCGCGCGTGAGACGGACGCGGCGCCGCTGCAAGTTTGCGCAACCAACGGCCACGCGACTGAACAGGAAAAATTTCTTTTTTATCGTGGCGTCGGCAATTTCGATCTACCGCTGGCCGTCACGCTCGACAACAATCGCGTGACTGTCCGCAACACGACCAAAAACCCGATCGCGCAATTAATCGTCTTCGAAAGTCGTGAAGGGAAAATCGGGTTCCAGACCATCGACAATCTCTCAGGCACGACGACGATCGATCGTCCTTCACTCAACCAGAGCACAGACGCGGTCATTGAACGACTACGACAAGCGCTGGTCACCGCCGGCCTCTACGACAAAGAAGCTGACGCCATGATTAAGACCTGGCGTAACAGTTGGTTCGAAGCCGGCATGCGGGTCTTCTATATTCTGCCGCGGCCGGCCACCGACGCAGTGCTGCCGATCACAATCGATCCGCGGCCTGACGAATTGGTCCGCGTGCTCGTCGGCCGCACTGAAGTCATCACGCCTGAAATGGAGAAACCAGTTAGAGAGCAAGCGAGCCTTCTCAGCGATCCTTCTCCTGCAGTTCGCTCTGCCGCCGCAGCTTCAATCAAAAAGTACGGCCGATTTTCCGAGCCGATCCTGAAACGCATGCTCGATGATGAAAGCGATGCGGCCCTGCGCGCGCGCATCAAGCGATTGATTGAAACGTCGGCCTCAGAATAAACTGGCTCCCATGCGCAGAGTGTTGAAGATCGTAGCGATTTTATTGGTCGTGCTGGTCCTTGGCATTCAAGCAATTCGACCGGCGCGGACGAACCCACCGATTGACGAGTCGCAGACGATTAACGCGAAGACGCAGATGACCTCTGATGTCGCTGCGATCTTCGATCGCTCGTGTCGCGATTGCCACACCAACAAAACAGTCTGGCCGTGGTACACGAACGTCGCGCCGCTTTCGTGGTGGCTGTCGAACCACGTTAGTGACGGACGTCGTTCGCTGAACATGTCCGAATGGAGCAAGCTGCCGAACGATCGACAGGAGCGCAAGCTGCGCCAGATTTGTGACGAGGTCCAGGACGGCAACATGCCGCTCTCTTCGTACACGCCCATGCACCCCGCCGCAAAACTCTCTGACCAGGACAAGAAGACGCTCTGCGATTGGACCGAGACCGAGCGTCAACGTCTGTCGAATTCCGCGAAATAGCGTAGGCAAGATTGCCTCATCGTTTAGACGCCGGACTTGTCGGGCCGCTGCGTCCGCACAAGTGCGGACTCTAAACAGAATCGATTCGATTGTGTCATCGCCGGGCGCTTGTCATTTCGAGATCCGCAGTGACAGAATCCATTTCTTATCAGTCAAGGCAATCCATAAACGGAGTTCAGCATGTCAACAAAATCGATCGCGCGCGCGGTTTCGTCAATTATCATCACCGCCGCTTCCCTTCTCATCACCACGTCGTTCGCCGCAGCGCAAACGCCGACGCCCACGCCGGCTCCGGCGGCGCGCCGTGTGACCGGCCGTCCGTTTCCGCCGGCGCAATACATTCCGCCACACGACTACGACCAGCGAAATATCAAACTCGATTTGCGATTTGATTTTGCGAAGGAACAGGCAATCGGGACCGAGACGATCACGCTGGCGCCCACAGTAAAAGACTGGAAGCGCGTAGATCTCGATGCGGCGTTTATGGTTTTCGAGAGCGCGAAAACGGCGAAAGGAACTCCGCTCACATTTGCTTTTGACGACAAGAAAGAACGGCTGACGATCAATCTCGATCGCGCGTATCAGCCAAACGAGGAAATCACGATCGTCATCTCGTATCACACGATCAAGGCGCCGCCGGAACGCATTGCCCTGATCGGCGGCGGTGGTCTTAATTTCATTTTGCCGCGGGCCGACGATCCGACCCGGCCCAAACAAGCATGGACGCAGGGAGAGGCCGAAGCGAATCATTTCTGGTTCGCGTGCTTCGATCATCCGAACGATTTTGTGACCACCGAGATAGTCGGCACGGTCGAGAAGCCTTTGAGCATCATCTCGAACGGAAAACTCGCCGGCACCAAAGACAATTCCGACGGCACGCGCACCTTCGACTGGAAAATGGACGCGCCGCACGCGACCTATCTCACGTCGGTCGTGGTCGGAGAATACAAGGCGGTCGAGGGCGAATATGCCGGCATCCCCGTCGTAACCTACGTTTACCCACGCGAATTCGAGGAAGGAAAGGTCACCGCCTCGCGTCTGCCTGAGATGGTGAAATTCTTTTCCGAGAAAACCGGCCTGAAGTATCCGTACGCGAAATACGCGCAGACCATGGCTCGCGATTTCGGCGGCGGCATGGAGAACATCAGCGCCACCACGCAGACCGACAACATGATTCACGACGCGCGCACGGAAATTGACCAGACCAGTGACAGTTTGGAATCGCATGAGCTCGCGCACCAATGGTTCGGCGATTACTTGACCTGCCGCAGTTGGTCGGACATCTGGCTCAACGAAAGTTTCGCGACGTACTTTCAGGCGATGTGGGATGAGCATTCGCTCGGACGCGATGACTTTCTTTATTCAGATGTGAAATCGAATCAGGATCAGTACTTCGCGGCCTGGAATCGCGGCCAGCGACGCCCGATTGTGACGAAGAACTATGCCAGTCCTGACGCGGTCTTTGACACCTACGCTTATCCACGCGGCGGCGCAGTGCTGCACATGCTGCGCACTTTTCTGGGTGAAGACAACTGGTGGCGTTCGATCAATCATTATTTAACTAAGTACGCGCACCAGCCGGTCGAGACGGCGCAATTCCGGATCGCGATCGAAGAAACAACGGGTCAGCCGATGGACTGGTTCTTCGACGAATGGGTTTACAGGATGGGTCATCCCGTCTTTCGCGTGACGCAGAACTATGACCCGGCGAAGAAAGAGTTGACCTTGAACGTGCGGCAGGAACAGAAGGCCGATCCTGATTGGCAATATCCGCAGGTTAACTTCTTCCAGACTCCCGTGGATATCGAAATCGGCACCGCGACCAGCACTCGCGTTGAGCGCGTGCAAATCGAGCCGAAAGAGGAACAGACTTTCAAGTTCGCCGTGGACGGAGAACCCGTCCTGGTTGGCTTTGATTACAACGGCGCCCTCATCAAGCAAGTAACCTTCGTCAAACCGACGTCTCAATTAATCTATCAACTGAAGAACGATA
>DATANL010000205.1:0-6567 GCA_036266295.1 Pyrinomonadaceae bacterium
CAGTCGGATTGCCATCAAGTGTTTTTCTTAGGCCATCGGTGTTTTTTTAAGTTGACCGTCAGAGCGCTTTGCGCTTGCAAACCCTACTCTTTCGTTGATTTAGCATAAAACCTGTGTTAAGCTTTCCAGCTTGTTTTGCGCGGATTTATGAGACTGCTGTCGCCATAGCGAGGCAATTTGCGCATGAGAACTCCAGTAGCCAAGAACGTCAAAAAGCTTTCGACCCGAACTTCAGCCCGTGCTGCCGTCAAAGCTGCTTCCAAACCGAAGGCAACTCGGCTAAAGCCAGCCACTAAACGTTCGCCCGCCGGCAAGGCTCGCGCGCACAAGGCAACCCAGATCAAATCTGCGAAGCCCAAGCCCCGAACCGTCTCGCGCCCGGCCAAGGCTGCGAAGAAGCGCGCCACCGCCATCCCCAAGAAGGTTTCGAAGCCGACGCCAGTTCGACCTAAGGTAGCAAGCAAGACCGCTGCACGCGGCGCGCGGCCGACTGCGGTCGTTACCCGGCCGGTTCCTCCGCCACCGCCGCCACCCCAACCGACCAGGGATGAGGCGGCTGCGCTCAAGGCATTTGAGGCTGCACACCGAGAGTTCTCTCGTGGTCATTTTGCTGAGGCACGCACTCGCTTTCGGGCGCTGGTCGAGAAATACCCTTCGGTCTCCGAAGTTACCGCGCGGTCACGCACCTACCTGGCAGTTGCGGAAGCGCGTCTACGGACCGAACTCGCGCTGCCACGGGATGCTGATTCGCTTTACGATCGCGGGGTGATTGAGTTGAACCGTGGTGATTATGTAGCCGCGCAGGAACTTTTCGAACGCGCCTTGCGGCGCGAACCGGAAGCGGCGCACATTCATTATGGACTGGCCGCCACGCGTGCTCGTCTGGGCGCCATTGATACCGCACTGAAATCGCTTGAGCGGGCCCTGGATCTACAACCCAGTCTGCGTATCAGGGCGCAGCGGGATCAAGATCTAAACCCGCTTCGTAGCGATCCGGATTTCGAGCAGTTGGTCTTTGCTACGCGCGACCAGCTCTAACTCTCAATTCCCAACTCGCTCCCTTTCAAGTATTATTTCTTCGCGCGACACTGCGTATCTCCGGAGTCAAACATTTGCAGAACCTCAATGCCAACGAGAGCCTCAAGGTAGTTTCGATTGGTGGAGGGACAGGCTTGTCCACTCTGCTCGCGGGTCTTAAAAGTTTCGTTGGCCCACAAGCCGAAGAAACCTGGATTCAGTCGTTATCTGCCATCGTTACGGTTTCCGACGACGGCGGCAGCTCAGGCCGGCTGCGCGAAGAATTGCAGATGCTCCCGCCGGGAGACATTCGCAATTGCATGATCGCGCTGTCTGAGGACTCGACCCTGCTGGCGCGGTTATTTCGTTATCGATTTCGCGGCTCAGGCGATCTCGGTGGGCACAGTTTTGGCAATCTATTCCTCGCGGCGCTGACCGACGTCACCGGTGACTTTGCCGAAGCGGTTCGTCTTTCGTCAGAAGTTCTAGCGAGCAAGGGACACATTTTTCCGGCGACCGTTAGCGACGTTCGTTTGGTCGCAGAGATGGAAGACGGACGCGAAGTCCACGGTGAAACGCAAATAACAGCTGCGCGATCGAAGATACGCCGGTTGTGGCTGGCGCCGAACGAATGCCTGCCTTTGCCGGCCGCGCTGGCTGCGATCCAAACGGCTGATGTCATTACCGTCGGCCCCGGATCGCTTTACACGAGCATCATTCCGAATCTCCTCGTAAAAGGCGTGCCCGAAGCAATCGGCGAGTCCGACGCGACGAAGATTTTCATTTCGAATTTAATGACCCAACCTGGCGAAACGGATGGTTTCGGATTTCGCGAACACCTGGCGTCTATCCGCGATTATGCGCCGCAAATTCATTTCGACTACGCCATCGTTAACGATCAGCGCATCACTCGCGAACAGGCACGGATTTATGCAGCCGATGGCGCGGTCCAGGTGCTGCTCGAACAAACCCCTGATGCGGAACCCTGTGACGCCGGCATCGAATTTGTGCGCGCCGATCTGCTCGACGAGGGTGAGAAGGTGCGGCATAACTCCGACCGTTTAGCTCGCGTCGTCGTCGATTGCGCTGCGCGACACAGACATACCAGGTTTGCGACGGCCGAGCTGACGGATACACTGAACCCGAATGTCATCGCCGTCAATTAACACTCAACCCGAGCCCGTCGATGTTCTGATTCTCGCAGCCGGATTAGGCACGCGCATGAAATCAAACGTCGCCAAAGTCCTGCACAAGCTGGATGGACGTCCACTGATCGGACACGTCGTACGAAGGGCGGCCACGCTGCAACCGCGAAAGATTTATGTCGTAGTCGGTCACCAGGCCGAACAAGTCCAGGCGGCAGTCGAATCCGAATTAGGAAATGACCGGGTTGAATTTCTTAAGCAAATTGAGCAGCGCGGAACTGGCGATGCGGTGCTCACAGCCAAAGACGCGCTCGGTGCCGCTCATTCAACGGTGCTGCTTCTGTCCGGCGATGTTCCCCTGGTCCGCGCAGAAACGCTGACTCGATTGTTAGAGACCCACAAAAACGAGAAGGCTGCTTGCACGATTCTCACAGTGAGGATGGAGAACCCGACGGGCTATGGCCGCGTCGTTCGTGACGGCGAAAACGGCTTTAGCAAAATTGTCGAGCAACGCGACGCCACTGAAGAAGAACGGCAGATTCGCGAAATCAACTCGGGCATCTACTGCTTCGACAGCGATAAGTTATTTACTGCGCTCGAGCAGGTACGCCCAACGAATAGCCAGAGCGAATACTATCTGACCGACGTGCCGGCGATTCTCAAAAGCGATAACGAACGCGTCAGTTTGTTTCAGCACAGTGATACGCGCGAGGTCTCCGGAATTAACACGCGCGCTGAGTTGGCCGAATTTGAGAATCTTTTGCGCCGCCGCACGATTCGGCACTTGATGCTCGAGTCCGGTGTGACTTTCATCGATCCGTCGCATACTTACATCAGCGGCGACGCACAGATCGGGCGCGACTGTGTCATTCATCCAGGCGTCCACATCGAAGGTAACGCGGTCATCGGCGAAGGATGCGACATTCAACAGGGATCGCGTGTCGTCAATTCACGACTGGGCCAACGCGTTATCGTCAAGGACCATTGTCTAATCGTTGATTCAACCATTGCCGACGATTGCAGTGTCGGCCCGTTCGCGCATCTGCGCATGGGCGCGCGCATGGATGAGAAATCGGTGGTCGGCAACTTCGTAGAAGTTAAGAAGTCGACGATCGGCCGGGGCACGAAGTCAATGCACCTGACGTATCTGGGTGACGCCACCATCGGCGAGAAAACCAACATCGGAGCCGGCACCATAACCTGCAATTACGACGGCAAACACAAGCATGCGACCATCATCGAAGACAACGTGCGCATCGGATCAGATACTATGCTGATTGCACCGGTAAGAGTGGGCCACGGATCAGTGACCGCCGCCGGTGCAGTCGTCACCAAAGACGTCCCGGCGAACACGCTGGTCGCTGGCGTGCCTGCTAAAATAAAAAAGAAACTAACCGAATAATGAGCCGAATGAAGCATAATATCTCTTCTGCTCACTGCTCACTGCTTACTGCTTACGGCCTACTAATATGTGCGGAATAGTTGGATACGTCGGAAACAAACAAGTCGTCCCGCTGATCATCGATGGACTGCGCAAGTTGGAATACCGCGGATATGACTCCGCGGGCATTGCGGTCGTCGATGCAAATCACGTACTCACAATTCAGCGAGCTGAGGGCAAACTTCGAAATCTCGAAGACGTTTTGCGGCACAAGCCGCTCGACGGAACTTACGGCGTCGGCCACACACGCTGGGCCACGCACGGTCGTCCCACGGAAGAAAATGCGCATCCGCATCGCGACTGCACCAGCCGCGTCGTGGTCGTCCACAATGGAATCATCGAAAACTATCTCGCCTTAAAAGCGGACCTGCGTCAGAAGGACCACGAGTTCGTCACCGAGACCGACACCGAAGTCGTCGCGCATTTGATCGAAGAGCGCTTGAAGCAAGGCGACAACTTCGAAGTCGCCGTGCGTAACACCGTGCAGCAGCTGCGCGGAATCTTTGCGCTCTCGATCATTTATGCGGACGAGCCGGACACCATCATTTCAGCGCGGCTGGGCCCGCCGGTGGTTATCGGCATCGGCGACGGCGAGTTCTTTGTGGCTTCCGACGTACCCGCCATTCTCGAGCACACGCGCGACGTCTTCTTCCTCGGTGACAGCGAGATATCGATCATGACGAAAGGCGGTGTGCGGGTAACCGACTTCACTGGCAATCCTTTGATGCCGCACCGTCAGCGCATCACCTGGGACCCGATTCAGGCGGAAAAGGGCGGCTTCAAGCATTTCATGCTCAAAGAGATTTACGAGCAGCCGCGCGCCGTGCGCGAAACCGTCGAAGGCCGCATCTCTCTGGATACCGGCCGCGTATTCCTCGACGACATGAAGAACCTCACAGAAAACGATTTCCGCCGGTACACGTCGATCAAGATTGCCGCGTGCGGCACGTCCTGGCACGCCGGCATTGCGGGCAAGTACATGATCGAACAACTGGCGCGCGTGAACGTGGACGTCGATTACGCTTCTGAATTTCGCTATCGCAATCCGGTGATCGACAAGGACACGCTGCTGATTGTGATTTCACAGTCGGGCGAAACCGCGGACACCATCGCGGCGTTGCGCGAAGTGAAGGAGCGCGACTGTGACGTGCTGTCGATCTGTAACGTGCAAGGTTCGATGATTACGCGCGAGGCCGACGGCACCATACTCACGCATGCTGGTCCTGAAATCGGCGTCGCCTCAACCAAGGCCTTCACCGCCCAGATGATTGCGCTTTACTTGTTTGGACTCTACCTGGGCCAACTGCGCGGCACGCTCACGGCGGAAGAGAGCCAACATCACGCGCGCCAACTCGCCGAGTTGCCGGTGAAGATGGAGCATCTACTCAACGAGGCTGATGCCATCGAGGACCTCGCGAAAGAGTTCTTCCGCTCGACTGATTTTCTCTACCTCGGCCGCGGCATCAACTTTCCAATCGCGCTCGAAGGCGCGCTGAAGTTGAAAGAGTTGTCCTACATTCACGCCGAAGGTTATCCCGCCGGCGAGATGAAGCATGGGCCGAATGCTCTGATCGATGAGCGCCTGCCGGTGATGTTCATCAACACGCGCGAAGCGGGCAATCGCGCCTCTGAACTGCGCTACGAGAAAACTCACTCGAACATCGTGGAAGTTAAAGCGCGCGAAGGCATCGTGCTTTCCGTTTTGACCGAAGGCGATTCAATGTCGTCGGTCGTTTCGGATCACATCATCGAAATTCCCACGTCGAGCGATCTGCTGTCGCCGATTCTTTCGATCATTCCATTGCAACTGCTGTCCTATCACATCGCCGTCCGCCGTGGCTGCGACGTCGACCAACCAAGGAATCTGGCGAAGTCAGTTACGGTTGAATAATCCAAAATCGTTGTTTCACGTTCTGTCTTTGTAGGGATGCAGCCATAGTCGAGGATTCAAACTCAACATGGCGTCAGTGTCGTGGTCTGCGTCAACGAGCCGCGAAGCGGCGGCAGATAGTAGCCCCGGGCGTAAGCCCGGGGATCACATCCCTTTAAAGATCAAAGCCCGCGATGCGGGCGACAGAATGATCGCGTCGTTTCATCTTGAGTGGCACCATGATCCGGTCGCTACCGCTGCCGGTTCTGACAAGAAACATCACCTAACGTTGGCGTTGACGCCGCGATTTGAATTCAATTCATCCTTCCGCCTTCATCCTTCATCATTGCAGTCCAACGCTCCCGCCGCTCGCGTCCAACGATTTGTTCGACGCGCCTACCGTCAGAGAATAAATCAGCGAACATGGATAACGCTGAAGTACGCATTTCGATGGTCATATTCATCTTCGACGCCAGAATGAAAGCCATTTGTGTCGGCGACGACGTCGAGTTCGTAAACCTGTATGTTTAATCTGAGCACGCCTTCAATCAGTTTCCATTCGCCACCCCAACAGTCATTTTCGTCAAAAGAGAATAGCGACCATTCGGTCAACGTTCCATCATCGTGCATTTGCAGTCGATGTTGATGCCCATGATCCGCAATTTTCACCCAGCTACCATTTAATATTTCATCACGAGAAAACTTCCTCTTGCCACGCCGCCATGAATTGTATGTTTTGAGGAAGTCGGAACCGCGTTCCCTGGCAAGTCTATGAAAGGCCATCGGGTCATTCCAAAGTTCAGATTTTCTGCGCTCGCCAGTTTCATACCCAAACAAGCAATACACGCGGAATAGTTCAAGCGGAAAGCTTACCGCGGCGTCGTTTGGCGGATTCGAACCGTCGATGACCAGCGTCTCGTCAGGGTCTTTAACAGCCGACAGTCGTGCACCGTCCGATAGACAGAACTTAAGCGTGTTATCAGCATACGTTTGATTACATTGAGGACAATGTTTCATGTGAAAACATATCGCCGAACTGTATTATGCGGATCGTTCCGGATAAGCCCCTTATACAGCGTCTTATACCTCGTGAC
>DATANL010000206.1:0-1622 GCA_036266295.1 Pyrinomonadaceae bacterium
CTCCGATACTTATGAATCGTATTCTCTTTTCTCTACTCGCATGCTTGCTGAGTGTGTTGTCGCTTCCCGCAATCGGGCGCGCGCAGGACGAATCAAGGGCCGCCTGGCAGGGCACCAATTTCGAAATCACCGTTGGCATTGCTGAGGCAGAACGAGCCCTGAAGGGGCGAGCGTCCGTTTCAGTGCGGAACGTCGGCGGTACTGCCGGAACGACGCTGAGCCTGCGGATTAATCCCAAGGCTGAAATCAAATCAGTGACGATTGGGTCGGCGACTGCGACTTATCAATCACGTCCCGAAACACGTGGCAATTCTCAGCGCGTAACGATAACTCTGCCGAGCGCCGTGCCGCCCAATCAAAGTGTCACCGCGACTGTCGAATATCGCCTGCCGGTAGGCGACAATTCGGGGTCGGCGGCAATTTCTCCGGTCGGTTCGCAGTTCCTGCCGCAGTCGATGTGGTATCCGATGGCGAACAACGCCTTCGCACTCCGCGGCGCCGACTATGCGCCATTTCGTCTGACGGTTACCGGAGGCGGCGCGCTCTCCTCAGGAGTGGAAAAGAGCGCCGGCGGCGCCAGCGTGTTTGAGCAAACGCTCAATGCCCAACCCTTCTTGTTGATCGGAAGTTGGGATCGAGTTGAAGTCGCTACGGCAAAAGGCATTTCTGCCTACTTACCGAAGGGCGCCAGCGCGGATGAGCAGAAGCAGGCCCAGGGACTGATCGCGCTGGCGAACGACGCGCGAACTTTTTATGCAGGTCTGTTGGGAGCTGGTCCCGACGTTCCAGTGCGCTTGATTTCAACAACGCGCGGAGCGGGCTTTGAAGATGCCGGCACTATGCTCCTGGGTGAGGGTTCGTTCCGGCGCAAAAAGATCGACGCCGTTACCGCCCTGAGCATTGGCGAGGCCGTCGCGCGATTGTGGGTGGGCGGCGACACCACCGTGCGCGGCGAAGGGCACGGCGTGGTTCGTGAAGGCCTGACGCGTTTTCTGGCGACGCTCTTTATTGAGAAACAGTTTGGCGCTGACGCGGCCGAAGCCGAACGCGCCCGCCAGCGTGTAGCGTACTCGGGAGTTGCCAGACGCGACGGTCCTTTGGCTCGCACCACTCCGCTGGACGCGACTTATTTCAATTCCATCGCGAACAAAGGCGCGATGGTCTGGCGGCTGGTCGATCATCTGCTGGGCCGGGAGGCCTTTGTAGCGACGCTGCGAAGTTTGCTCGCCGATGGCAAAACGAACGTTGATGGATTTTCGTTGGCGCGCGCGCGGGCGGCCTTGGTTGAGCGAGGCGGTAGCTCTCTGAAGACAGTTCTCGATCAGGAGTTGGATCAACCGACCGATATGGATTTGTTGGCCGGCCTGCCACAGCAGCAAGGTGGCGAATGGATCGCGGCCTTGCGCAACCTGGGATCGTTTGACGCGGCGGTGAACGTTACGGCGACAACCAGTTCAGGTCAGTCAATTACGGCCCAGGCCAAAGTTCCGACGCATGATTTTGGCCAGGTCTCGTTCAAGAATGCCCCGGGCATAGTGAGAATCGAAATCGATCCGGAAAAATTTTATCCCCAGCTTGATTACGCAAATGATGTTGCGCCCAAAGCGCCCGACGTGGCCGTT
>DATANL010000207.1:0-10040 GCA_036266295.1 Pyrinomonadaceae bacterium
CCCCGGTGATATTTTTCGCGTTGCCGCCGCGCACCGGAACGATCCAGACGTCGGCGTTCGTCGATGTCGCTTCAACTTTATCGTGATTGCTGGTCACCGCGAGTTCTCGCGAATCGGGCGAGAACGCATAATCGGTGGGCCCTCCGAGGCTGAATGGCGGAGCATCGTAATCGCCCGGCGTCATATCTTTCGCTTCCCCGCCCGCCGACGACACGACGAACACATGCGTGCGCATTCCTTCTTTCCATGACTTCCAGTGGCGATAAAGCAGCCGCGTGGCGACGTGAGCTTTCACCTTGTTCGCGGCCACGTCCTCGGCGCGTTTCTTGTTGCAGGCGTCGTCCGTGCATTCCGGATAAATGTCCGAAACAAATGCCAGCCACTTGCCGTCGGGCGACCAGACGGGATCTCCGGCGCCGGTCGAAATAGTCGAAACCTTCTTCAAGGCGCCACTGGAAATGTCGATCGTCCAGATCTGATCTTCGCCATCGCGCGCTGAGACAAACGCGAGTTTCTCGCCATCAGGCGACCATCGCGGAGTAGTCGATGAATGCTCGTCATTGGTCAACTGGCGCGGCTCGCCACCACTCAGCGGCACGAGATAAATCTGCGTCAGGCTCTTGTTCGCATTTTTGTCGACGTCGGTAATTGTGAACGCGACCTGATCGCCTTTGGGCGAAACCTGTGGGTCACCGACGCGGCGCACCTTCAAAAGATCGTCAATCGTAAAGCGCCGCTCCTGAGCATGCGCGACCGTCGAGCAGGCCAGCAGGGCGACAAACGATAAGGCAAAGAAACGTTTCATACTTAACCTCGGAAATTTTATTTAGTTGTGCGGGAAAGCTTCGGCTCATTATCGCACGTGATCGCACAGGCCGACTACTGACTGGAACTTTGTCGTGTCAAACTTCTCGCCGTTCGTTTAGAATCCCGAGCAACATGGCGGAAGAATCAATCACCCTGCGCCCGGCCACCGAAGACGACCGCGATTTCCTGCGCGGTTTATACAAGAGCAGTCGCGGGGACGACCTGCGTGGTCTCGGTTGGGACGAGCCGCGCATCGACGAGTTCCTCGAAATGCAATACGACGCGCACCAGAATTTTCTGATCACGGACCACCCCAACCTTCAGGACCAGATTGTGTTGTCGTATGGTGAGCCGGTCGGTCACCTGGCGGTGGACCAGCGGTCCGACGAAATTCGCTTAGTCGATGTGGCACTGTTGCCGGAGCACCGGCAGCGCGGGACAGGAACGTTGTTGATTCAAGAGTTGCAAACCCAGGCAGCGGCCGCGCAACGCCCTCTGCGTCTGCAAATAATTAGATTCAATCGCGCCGTGGAACTGTTTGAGCAACTCGGTTTCCGTCGCATCGGCGAAACGGGCTCGCACTTTCAAATGGAATGGCTGGTGAAATAAGTGGCACAGACTTCAGTCTGTGTTCTGCTTAACTACCAGGATCGCTGCGCTAATTTTCAGGACTCAAACACAGACTGAAGTCTGTGCCACCGATGATCCGACGGTTCATTACGTTCATTCTCAGCCTCACGCTGCGCATCTACTTTCGACGGATCGAAGTCACCGGCATTGAAAACATACCCGCCGGTAGTCCCACGATTTTTGTAGTAAATCATCCGAATGCGTTGATCGATCCGGCGTTTCTGCTTTGCTTCGCGCCCCGCCGCATTTCCTTCATTGCCAAAGCGCCGCTGTTTCGCATGCCGGTAATCGGCTATCTCGTTCGCGCGCTCGATTGCCTGCCCGCATACCGCAGGCAGGACGCCGGCGAAGATGTTTCACGCAACCTGGAAACATTTGCGGCAGCGCGCCGGCTTTTGGCACGCGGCATAGCGATTGGAATTTTTCCGGAAGGCGTCTCGCATGATGAACCACGGCTCAAGCCTCTGAAGACCGGCGTCTCTCGCATCGCCATCGCCGCGGCGGCGCAACCTGATGGTCTCAACGTGCACATTGTGCCCGCGGGACTTTACTACACTGAGAAGACGACCTTTCGCAGTTCCGCCCTGCTGCACTTCGCGGAACCGATCGTCGTCACTCACACGGCGCTTGAGCCGGACGGCACCCCGCCGCGCGCCGCTGTGCGCGAACTGTCGGCCCAAATAGAAACCGCCCTGCGCGATGTAATGCTGCATGTCGAACAGGAAGAGGCGTTGGGATTGATCGGTCGCGCCGAAAAGATTTTCTCGGCCGACGAAGTTGACGACGCTGACGAAGAACAACGACTCGCTCGTTCACTCGAGTTGCGTAAGCGTTTCGTGGCCGGCTATTCGTTCTATCGCGCGCATGCGCCGCGCCGGATTGATGCTATCGAAGCCCGGATCGCGCGGCTGGAATCAGAACTCGAGAGTGCGCGGCTGGATCCGCATGATCTGTCTCTCCCGCCCACAGCCACTGAGACCATTCTCCGCTTGCTGGCGCAAATCGCCGCCTGCTTTCTGTTGACGCCGTTCGCACTCGTCGGCGCGGTCATAAATTATCCGGCTTATCGACTGGCAGGTTATTTGTCGCGACGATTGGGACGCGATCAGGACGTGCTTTCGACCTTCAAAATCTTTTCCGCGATGCTTTTGTTTCCGCTGACATGGCTCGTGATGGCCCTGCTGATCTGGAAGTTCGCCGGCTGGCCGGCAGCAATCATTTCTCTGGTCGGCGTGTCCCTGTGCGGTTATGCCGCGGTCAAGCTGTTTGAAGAAATCGACCGATTTTACGGCAGTTTTGCGGCCCTCGCGCTGTTCGTTTTGCAACGGCGGTCCTTTGTCCGCATGCGGGCCGAGCGTTCGGCAATCAGACAAGAGATCATCGCGCTCGGTGAAGACGCGCGGCAGGCTGATTCCTAATATTGAAGTTGGACGAAAGCGCTTCAGCGCTTCTTCGCAGTTTTTCTCGATTTGGTGGCCGTGGTTTTTCGTGTGGTCTTGCCACGAACGCGACGGCCCTTGCGTCCTTCACGCTGAACGATGCCGGCTTTCTCGAGATATTCGTAGCTGCCGCGCACCACATTGCGCGCGACGCCAAGTGAGTCGGCCAGGGTGCGTTCGCTGGGCAGCAAACTGCCGATGGCCAACGCGCCGGTGCTGATGAGATCGTCAAGTTGATCGGTGAGTTGACGAGTCATCGATTCGACACTCTTCCGGTTGATTCGAATTTTGAGAGCCACTCGATTGTCCTCCGTATTTTTGGGTGGGGCGTATTCTAGTTAGTCGCTGATCGCGTGTCAACGAAAGTTGAATCTCATTCCAGGCCGCTGGTCACTTTGACTGAAGCCAGGCGTAGAAGAGCTTGGACAGTGACGCTTATTGCTTGAGCGCGCCGTGACGGCGGAGGATTTCCAACGTTCGATCAATGGGCAGCGCTTCGACGGTGTGGCCTTTACCGGTCGTAGTCGTGGCCCGGAATAACGAGTTGTAGATCGCCTCTTCGGTGGCTTCAATCACGGCGAGGAACAAAGGCGACATCGCGTCATTCGACAACACACTCACATTTGATTTCGGCGTGGCCGAGATGCGCAACTCGGGCGCGGTCGAAAAAGCAATCGCATAGTCACCGCTACCGTTCGAGGCGGTCGAGCCGGTGCGCGCGAGACCCATCACCGATCGCGCCGCCAACCTTTGCAGATTTCGATCGTCGATGGGCGCGTCAGTCGCAATGACGATTATGATCGATCCGTCCGCCGCATTCGGCTGCTGCGAATTACTTTTCTCGAGTTCGTCCTTCAGATAGTAACGGCCCAGCTCCCGGCCCACGGGAGCGCCATTAATCGTCAAAATTCCGCCAAAATTCGATTGAACCAGCACGCCGACGGTGAACCCGCCGAGCGACGCCGGCAACTTTCGCGACGCGGTTCCGATGCCGCCTTTGAAACCGAAAACGACCGTCCCCGTGCCTGCTCCGACCGCGCCCTCTTCGACTGCGCCGCCGTGCGCGTTCTTAATCGCGGCGAACACTTCTTCGCGTCCGACGTAGCGACCGCGAATATCGTTCAGATAACTATCGTTTGTCTCGCCGACCAAAGGATTGATCGATTGCACCGTTTCGTTACCCGGCAGGGCCAGCATGTAATCCATCGTGGCGTCGGCGACGCGCGGCACATTGAGTGTGGCGGTCAGCATAATTGGGGTTTCGATCTCGCCAAGTTCATTGACCTGTGTCGAGCCCGCAAGTTTTCCGAATGCATTACCGATAAAAACCGCGCCGGGAACTTTTTCGCGAAAAAGATTTCCGCCATGCGGGAGGATCGCGGTCACGCCAGTGCGAATGTTGTCACCTTTGATTAGCGTCGTATGCCCGACCGTCACCCCCGCCACGTCGGTGATCGCATTCAGCGGTCCGGTGGGCAGCACCCCGACCACGACGCCGGCTGCGCGCGCCCGCGGACGCCTGTTGTCTTGTCCGTTAGTCATAATCGAACATGCGAGCACGCTAACGATTACAAAACCGGGAATCGATCTTTTCATCTGCCAAAACATACCTGGCTCGTCAGAACCGATCAGCAGTGACGGCTCACACAATCGAGTCAGTACCATCTGCCTAAGCGGATGGTCAAAGATGCCTCTGAGGCGTTTGCTTGATCCATCCGCTGACGCAGCTGGTACTGACTTAATCAGTCGCGAACATCGCGATCAAAACAGGAATCGCCAGCCACAACAGTCCTTTGACGAGAAAGAACATGAACCCCCAAAAGCCCAAACGCTTAATCCAGATTTTTACTTTGCCGGATTCCATCACAGTGTATTCGTTTAGAGGGAGCACTTGTGCTCCCTCGCCGCACAAGTGCGGCATCTAAACACAAGAAATAAAGATTTCATCGGTCGATCTCTCACGCAGGTTCGGCTGCAGCAATGAACGCACAAAGATATAGATCGCCCAGCACTCTACCGCAAACGGCGGAAAGCCGAGAAACCCGAGCACGGGCATCTCGAAAATTTTGACATTGCCGAGATAGGGCACAGTGTACGTCCACTTTGAAATGGCCCAGTAGTTAAAGTACTCCCAGAGAATTCCGCAGATGAGGCCGCCGGCCAACAGCGACCAAAGCCGGCGCCAATCGCCGCGCGCCAGGTCGCCGGTAATCGATGGCCAGCCGCGCAACTGGTTAAGCGGATCGAGCAGGAATACGAACGAGAGCCAAATCACCGGGGCGTACCAGGCTGATGGATAGATCAAAGGAATGATGACTCCGGCGACTCCGAACACGATCAGAATTAATTTTGCGGTGCGCGACATGCTGATGCGCCGGCCCTGCTCTGAGCGCTTGAAAATCGTCAGGCGAAAGACCTCAGCGGTAAGAAATAGCAGCGGAAAGATCGTCGCGAAGGCCCAATCATAACCGACGCGCCGCAACATCAGGTTCGGCTCGAGGTTGTGATAATGCCACCAGATTTCATAGTCGGAGTTCCAGAAACGCGGCGCGTTGTAGAATTCGCACAACCACCAACCGCCAATCGAGATGATCGCGATTAGGAGGAATTCCAAACGATCGGTCAGCAGCAGCGAACGACCTTTCAAACGATACATGACGCCATCGAGAAACAATATGTAGCCCGTCCAAACGATCGGCGTCATCCACCGACCGACGAACTGGTTCCCGGTGAACAGCAGTACTTCGGCGGCGAGCATCACGCCAATGCCGATATAGCAGTAAACCGGAAACCTCGCTTTGCCCGCAGCGATCACGTGCGTAGTATAAGCGGGTCAGAACCACCTGCGGTAGCGGGTGGTTGATCGATCGTGATCGTGAAGTACCAACGCTAACCACCCGCTACCGCAGGTGGTTCTGACACACATGACACGAGCCAGCGGCATTCTCTTGCACCCGACCTCACTGCCTTCGCCTTTCGGCGTCGGAGACCTGGGCGATGAAGCGCGCGCGTTTATCGACTTTCTGAACGAAGCTGGTCAGACCCTCTGGCAGGTCCTGCCGCTGACGCCGACGGGCTATGGCGACTCGCCTTATCAGTCGATCTCGGCCTTTGCCGGAAATCCTTTATTGATTGATCTGCGGGCGCTGGTCGCCGATGGATTGCTTAAGGAAGATCAGCTGTCTGACGCGTTCGTCGATTCTGATCGCGTCGACTTCGAGTCAGTCAGATTCATAAAAATCGAATTTCTCAACTGTGCGTTTGCGAAGTTCCACGACCAGGCGTCGACCTCAATTGCTTCAGAGTTCGATGAGTTCTGTTTGCGCGCGGGCTGGTGGCTTGATAATTACGCGCTGTTCAATGCAGTGAAAAAAGCGCAGAACGATCTCGAATGGACGGCGTGGGAACGGCAATTCGCGAGTCGCGAACCGGAAGCGCTGGCCCAGGCTCGCCTCAGCCTTGCGGATCAAATCAACAGAGAGAAGTTCTATCAGTTTCTTTTTTTTCGACAATGGAACGTGCTGCGCGACTACGCGCGGCAACACAACGTCTTGCTCATCGGAGATCTGCCCATCTTTGTCGCGCATGATTCAGCAGACCTTTGGGAGCATCCCGAACTCTTTAAGCTTGACGAAAACGGCAAGCCGACAGTGGTCGCGGGCGTGCCGCCCGATTATTTTTCCGAGACGGGCCAACTCTGGGGCAATCCGCTTTACGATTGGGAGCAGCTGCGCGCTTCCGATTTCAAATGGTGGATCGATCGCGTGCGCTGGTCGCTTGAACTGTTTGACCTGGTGCGCATCGATCACTTTCGCGGCTTTGCTGCCTGTTGGGAAATTCCGGCCGGCGATCCGACGGCGCAGAACGGACGATGGGTCGAGACGCCCGGTCGTGAATTATTCGGCGCATTGAAAAAAAGACTTGGCGATTTGCCGATCATCGCGGAGAATCTCGGCGTCATCACACCCGAAGTCGAAAATCTTCGCGAAGAATTTGGCTTTCCAGGCATGCGTGTGCTGCAATTCGCTTTCGGCGGCGATGCTACCAACGACCACTTGCCGCACAACCACACGCGCGACAGTGTCGTTTACAGCGGCACGCACGACAACGACACCACCGTTGGTTGGTTTAGCGAAATCGGCGAGCAGGACCGCGCGCATTGCCTGAGCTATCTCGCCATTGATGGCGACGAGATCAATTGGGATATGATTCGCGCCGCGATGGCTTCGGTCGCAGATTGGGCCATCATTCCGATGCAGGACGTGCTGGGGCTGGACAACGAGGCTCGTATGAATTTACCCGCCAGCGAGCAAGGCAATTGGAACTGGCGGATGAAATCGAATGTGCTGAGCAGCGAGTTATCAGCACGGCTACGAGATCTCACCAAGCTCTACGGACGAACCAAATAATTTTGAGGACGATATGAAACGCTTAACGACCCTTGTGATTTTTCTCCTGGCTATTTTACTTCTCGGCGCGTGCGAGAAGCGCCCTGACTCGAACACCGGCGGCCGCGGCGCGAAGTCCGGTGGCCCGGTGCGCATCGGATTCTCGATGGACACTCTGAAAGAAGAGCGCTGGCAACGTGACAAAGCGCTCGTCGAACAACACTGCAAAGAAGTGGGGGCCACCTGTGAGGTGCTGGTGGCCGACGGTAGTGATGCTACCCAGATCAACCAGGCCGAGAGCTTTCTGACCAAAGGCGTCGACGTTTTGATCGTCGCGCCGCACAACGGCCAGGTCGCTGCCGCGATCGTCGAAGCCGCGCACAAACAAAACGTGCCGGTGATTAGCTATGACCGTCTGATTCGAAATGCCGACGTCGATCTCTACGTCTCGCACCAGGTCGTGAAGATCGGTCAGCTGCAGGCACAGTACGCGCTCGATCATCAACCTTCGGGCAACTATGTTTTGATCGGCGGCTCGGAAACCGACAACAACGCGACGCTTTTGATGGACGGCCAGATGCAGATTCTTAAGCCCGCAGTCGATAAAGGTCAGATCAAAATTGTGAAGCAGCAGTACGCGCGCGAATGGTTGGCCAGCGAAGCGCTGCGCATCATGGAAGACGCGCTCACCAGGAACAACAACGACATTCAAGCCGTGGTGGCTTCAAACGATGGCACTGCCGGAGGTGCGATCTCGGCAATCCCGCCTCAACTGGCCGGAAAGATTCTGGTCACCGGGCAGGACGCCTCGCTCGACGCAGTCCAGAGAATCGTCGAAGGCAAGCAGACAATGACGATCTACAAACCTATCCAGCCGCTGGCCTTCGCCGCGGTGGATGCCGCAATCAAGCTGGCGAAAGGCGAGAGGGTCGACACCAAAGACAAAATCAACAACGGCAAGATCGATGTACCGGCGCTGCTCTTTGAACCGATGATCCTGGACAAAAACAACGTGATGCAGACCGTCATCAAGGACGGATATCACAAGCTGGAAGACGTCTACAAAAACGTGCCGAAGGATCAATGGCCGAAGCAGTAGCTTGGGCAATTGCAAATGGAAAAATGAAAATTGCAAATCTCAAATTCCGGGAGAGACGCAATTTTCAATTTGCATTTTGCACTTTTCAATTTTCAATCTCTGTTAGCAACACATCATGATTTCGGCTCTCCTGCAGATGAGAGAAATCACCAAGAGCTTTCCCGGCGTGAAGGCTCTGGACGGAGTGACTTTCGACCTGAAGCAGGGTGAGGTTCACGCGCTCGTCGGCGAGAACGGCGCGGGCAAATCCACCCTCATCAAAATTCTCGCCGGCGTTTATCCTTACGGTGAATTCGGTGGCGAGATCCTGATTACGGAAACGCCGCAACGCTTCCACAGTGTTCGCGATTCTGAAACTGCCGGCATCGCAGTCATCTATCAGGAACTGTCTTTGGTGAAAGATCTCAGCGTGGCTGAGAACATCTTCCTGGGCCGCGAACCGCGGCGATTCGGCGTTATCAATTGGGAAGATTTGTACGGACGCGCGCAGCACCTGCTGAACGAGTTGAATCTGAGTATCGATCCGCTGACGCCGGTCCGTAATCTCGGCATCGGCCAGCAACAACTCGTCGAAATCGCCAAGGCGCTTTCGCAAAATGCGCGCATCGTGGTCCTCGACGAACCGACGGCCGCGTTGACTGATACGGAAGTCGAGACGTTGTTCGGCATCCTGAACGACTTGCGCGCGCGGGGCGTCGCGATGATTTATATCTCGCACAAACTCGACGAAGTATTTCGCATCAGCGATCGCATCACCGTGCTTCGGGATGGGAAAACGATTGACACAACGCCGACCTCCGAGACTGATGAACCCAAAGTGATCTCAAAGATGGTTGGTCGCGCCGTCGATCAGATCTTTCCTGAAAGTACGCACGAGCGCGGCGAAATAGTTTTCGAAGCGCGCCACGTCAGCGTCGAAGACCCTTCAGTCCCCGGCAAACTCCTGGTTAACGACGTAGGCTTTACTGCTCACACAGGCGAGGTGCTGGGCATCGCCGGTCTGATGGGTTCGGGTCGCAGCGAATTGCTGATGGCCATTTTTGGCGCGCACCCCGGACGTAAGTCGGCTGAGATTTTCGTCCGCGGAACGCGAGTCCAAATCAACAATCCGCACAACGCTATCGATCAGGGCATTGCTTTCGTAACCGAAGATCGAAAACGTTACGGGCTGATTTTGGACCAGACGATCTTAAGGAACATGACCCTGGCCGGCCTGCGAAAACTTTCGGGCCGCTTCATCACCAGCGAAGACGCCGAAGCGGCCGCGGGTGAACGCGCGGCCAACGAACTCAGGATCAAAGCCAACTCGGTTTTTACGATCGTCGGGACCCTCTCGGGCGGCAATCAACAGAAAGTTGTTTTGGCGAAATGGTTGTTGACGAAACCGCGCGTGCTGTTCCTCGACGAGCCGACGCGCGGCATCGACGTGGGGGCCAAGCAGGAGATTTACGCGCAGATTAATCGCCTGGCGGAAAGCGGCCTCGCCATAGTCCTGGTTTCATCTGAACTGCCGGAAGTGCTCGGCCTCGCGCATCGCGTGATCGTGTTACACGAAGGCCGCGTCACCGGCGAGTTCACGCGCGCCGAGGCCACGCCCGAAGCCGTCATGTCGTGCGCCACCGGTCACGTGCGACGCGCGGCATAAAATCAATGACTGATTCAACCCCCCGCATAAAA
>DATANL010000208.1:0-11646 GCA_036266295.1 Pyrinomonadaceae bacterium
ATCGCTTTCTCCACCGTATGTGCCACTGCTTCGGCTTCATCCTGGTCAACTTCGACAACGATTTCGTCGTGAATGATGTTCACAATCTTCGCTGAAGTTGCCCGCAATTCGTCATTCAGCAGCCGCAAAGCGCGTTTGAGAATGTCGGCGCTGGTTCCCTGGATCGGCGCGTTCTTGCCGTTGCGCTGTGTCATTGAAACCTGTTGCCGGTCGGAAGGATCGTAATTGAATTTCACGAGCCGGCCTGATCCGGTGCGCGCTTCCTTGTCGCTGACCGCGCGGTTCGCCGACTCGCGCAGGTACGCGTCGAGCTTTTTGTAAGTCGCGAAGTAACGCCGCAGGACATCTTCTGCGTCACTAACGCCGAGCCCGGTCATCATCGAAAATCGCTGCGCGCCAATGCCGTAGACAACGCCGAAGTTCAAACGCTTGGCAAAGTCTCGCTGCTCTTTCGTCACTTGCTCGGTCGAGACACCGAACACTTGCGCCGCGGTGACCTTGTGCAGATCGGCGCCGGATCGGAATGCATTAATGAAGACTTCGTCGCCGGAAAACTCAGCGAGAATACGCAATTCGATCTGCGAATAATCAGCAATCACCAGGCTCCGGGTCTCCGGGTGGCCCATGAAGCAGCGGCGATATTCGACCGCGTGCGGAACTTGTTGAATGTTTGGATTCGTGCAGGCGAATCGACCCGTCGGCGCGCCAATCTGTCGAAAGTCCGCATGCAAACGGCCGGTCTTCGGATTGATGAACTCGATCATGTTCTGACCGTAGCTGGTCAGTGCCTTCTGCATCGTGCGGTACTCGAGCAGCTTGGCTACAACCGGATACTGCAATGCCAGCGGCTGCAACTTCCAATTGCGAGTCGAGTCCGGCAAAGGAATGCCGAGCCGCGTTAAGGCTTCCGTCACCTGCTGTTGTGAATCAAGATTGATGTTCGCGCGCGGCGGACCAAACAGAGACGCCTGGGCCACACCTTCACCCAGCATCTCCTGCAACTCATTCGCCAGCTCTCCGCGCCGCTCTTCAACGATCATCAACTGCTCGAGCCAGCGATGCTTCTCCATGAAAAAGCCGGTCAGTTCCAAATCAACTACCGGCATGACGCATTCAAACTCGAGCTGCGCGCACTGGATCAGTCCCAGCGACTTAATTCGTTCAATCAGCTTTTCGCGCAGCGGAATCAACACGGCGGCATCGCGCGCCGCGTACTGGAGCTGCGCTTCAGATAATTCAAACTCCCAATTGCTGAGCCGCTCGGTCTTGTCGACCGCCTCGTTAAGATAACGACCGGCGATCGCCTCCAACCCGTGACGCTCTTCAATGTCGCCCGCCGAAACCAACTGGCTGGCCAGCAACGTGTCGAACAAACCAACCATGTCGACACCAAGATTGTGCTTGATGAACTTCGCGTCGAACTTGGCGTTATGCGCAATCTTGATCGGCCGCGCCGATGAAATCAGTCGCCGCAAAGGCCGGAGCGCATCGCCGTGCTGTAAGTCGTCGGTAAATTTGTTGACGTCGATTACGTAGACACCGTCCGGCGTCGAGAGCTGAATCAGCCGCAGCCGTGAGGTGTAAGGATCGAGATCGGTTGTCTCTGTGTCGAGTCCAATCGCGTGCCTGGTCGAGAGATCATCGACGGCCCGGCGCAGTTCTTCGGGAGTGGTGACGAGTTGATAAGCCGTGTTCATTCAGAGCTGATTTAGCCATAAAACCCAGGAGATCGATAGTGTCAGAAGCCCGACCGTGAGGGAGGGCATGATGCGGAAGCGCAGCTGTCAATGCGGATCGGCTCGATGCGGAGCGGCTCATGCGGAGCGCTCAATCGCCAGGTTGCCCTCCCTTACGGTCGGGCTTCTGACACTCAGTGCATCGCACCGATTAAGTAAACAACCGGCTCGTCGCCGGGAACGTGTGCCGAGTGGATCGTGTTGGCCGGAAGAAAGTCTCGATCGCCGGCACGCAGGGTGTAAGTTTCATGACCGACGCGCAATTCCAGTTCGCCACTGATGATCCAGTGCGATTGATCTTCACCGTGCGCGTGCGGTTCGTACTTTGTGCCCGGCGCGTCGCTCCATTGAAAGACACTGTAACCTTCGGTTTGAAGACTTAGTCTTAGATCGCGCGCATCGGGCTCACTTACTTCACTCCATCTCTCAATTTGAATTCTCATGCTTTGATTTCGATGCTAGCGAGAAGGACGAGTGGGGCGATTGGTTTGGTGTGCGGGAGTGCTGGAAGTCGACGAGAACCAGCCACGCCACCAGCCGATACCCACCGTCAGCAATACGGCAAAGACCAACGTCAGTGCCAGCGCCATCTTGATCGCGATCCGCAGGATGCGCCTCGCCACGAACGCAAACGCCACTACGAAAATGACGATCACGATCGCCACGGCAGACGAGCTTAATAAGTATTCCGTCACTGCTTTTGGTAATTCGCGCGAATCGTCGTCTTGATGTTTCCGCGCACGTTGAAATCGCCTGCGATTTCGACTGACAGAGGATCGCAGGCGTTGACGAAGTCTTCCAGAATCAAATTGATGACGTGCTCGTGAAAAACTTTAACGTCGCGGAATGAATTGATGTAGAGCTTCAAACTCTTGAGCTCGATGCACCGCTCGTCCGGAACGTACTCGAGACGAATGGTGGCAAAGTCGGGAAAGTCCGAGAAGGGGCAGACGCAGGTGAACTCGGGAATCTCGAAATTGATCTTGATCTCCTTGCCGGGGTATTCATAGGGAAAGGTATCGAGCGGATAGAGATTCATCTGCGCGCGCGGGGTCGATTGAATGTCGAGACCTTGCTGATTAGGCGCCTGTAATGTCGTGCTCATCTTAAAATTCGCGTTCGTAATATCTGTCGGGCGGCCGCCGGCCAATCTCAAACACTTTAATCAAAATCAGTCCGGCGACGAACCCGCCGATGTGCGCCGCGTAGGCGACCCCGCCGGCCTGCGAACCGCTGCCTAAAACGCCCAGGCCGTTGATTAACTGAAACACGAACCAAAGCCCGATCGCAATGAACGCCGGGACCTGGGTTACGAACCAGGACAGGAGCACGGTCACGCGATTTGTCGGGAAGAGCAAAATGTAACCGCCCAGAACTCCGGAGATGGCGCCCGACGCGCCGAGGCTCGGCACCAACAGAGTCGACGGCTCGCTCGCGAAGATTGCCGTCGCATACACGTGCGAGAGGCCGGCGATTATTCCGCAGACGAGGTAATACAAAAGGTAACGCAAATGACCCAGCCGATCTTCGATGTTGTCGCCGAAGATAAAAAGGAAAAGCATGTTGCCGAAGATGTGCGCGATGCCGCCGTGCATGAACATCGACGTGACCAGCGTGAGGTAAACCGGAATGGGCGTCGGTTGCAGCCCAGGCACTTCGATGGTTTGACCAGTGAAATGCTGAACCGAGACGGGCCGAGTCACAATGTCTTTCCCTGTAAGGATTTCTCCGGGCACGGTCGAGTAGGCGTAGGTGAACTTGTCGTTGCTGCCCAGCCCTTGAAGAAACACAAAGACCAGCACGTTCACCGCGATCAGAACGTAGTTAACGATCGGAGTGATCGTGCGGCCCCGGTTATCGTCGGCAATTGGAAATAGCATCGTCGTTTGATCTTAACGTTTAGAGGCGCGCTACTGCCGCCGTTAAGATCCATCCTCTCGTTTAGGCGGGGACTTGTCCGCTATCTCGTTGATTAAGCCGGACAAGTCCGGCTTCTAAACGTGATTCGTTGTAATTTTAGAATGGCGGGCAGTAGCCCGCCGCTAAACGATCCAAACGTGTACTCATCCTTCTGCCGCCGCCTCTGCCAACGCAACATCACCTGCGGCTAATTCGCGTTTGATTTCTTCCGGCGTCCCAAACACGCGCGCCTTCTTATCATCGAACTCGCCTTCCCAACGCGCGACGACCACCGTAGCGAGACAGTTTCCCAAAACATTCACGGAAGTGCGGCCCATGTCCATCAATTCATCGACGCCGAAGATCACCGCGACGCCGATGGCCCCCAGGTTCGTGCCGGAAAGAAAACCATTCAAGGTCGCCAGCAGAATTACCAGCGCCGCGCGCGGAACGCCGGCCACGCCCTTCGAAGTAATCATCAACGTCAGCATCATCACGATCTGGCGGCCGAAGCTCATGTGGCCAATGACCGGCTCGGCCGCTTGCGCGACGAAAACCGAAGCCATCGCCAGATAAAGCGTCGTGCCGTCGAGATTGAAGCTGTACCCGGTGGGCATCACAAAACCGACGATGCGCCGTGGCACGCCCAGGCGTTCCATGTTTTCCATCGCCTTCGGCAAGGCGGACTCGCTACTGGTGGTGGCGAACGCGATGGTGAACGGCTCGCGCACCGCCTGCAGAAATTTCCTGATGGGCACGCGCGCGATGAGCATCACCGCGCCAAAAACAAAAACAATCAGGATGACCAAAGCCAGGTACAACGATCCGATCAGCCACGCGAGATTCTTCAGCACGCCGAGTCCGTTAGTCGCGATCGTATGGGCCATGGCCGCGCCCACGCCGATTGGCGCGAACATCATCACGTAGTTCGTAAACTTGAACATCACCTGCGCCAGCGCATCACAGCCGCGCATAATCGGCGCCGCGCGTTCACCCATGGCCGAGACCGCCATCGCAAACAACACACTGAACGCGACAATTTGCAGCACGTCGCCGCGCACCATCGAATCGATCACGCTCGCCGGAAAAATGTGCACCAGCAGATCGCGAAAGCCCTGCGGCTGCGTCTTCACCAGCGTGCTGATATCGCTGCCGCCAACCAGGGCCACGCCGGCCCCCGGTTTCGTCAGATTCACAATCGCCAATCCGATGAAGAGCGCCAGCGTGGTGACGATCTCAAAATAGAGAATCGCCTTCGCGCCCATGCGGCCGACCTTCTTCAGGTCTCCGCCACCCGCGATGCCCACCACTAGCGTTGAGAAAATAAGCGGCGCGATGATCGACTTGATCAGGTTGAGAAAGATGTCGCGCAGAAAGTAGACATTGTTGCCCCACTTCGGGCTGATGTAACCCAGGAGTCCGCCAAGCACGAGCCCGATCAAGATCTGAGTTGTGAGCGAAGGGCGATACCAGGGACGGCGCCTGGCCGGCATCTGGTTTGTTTGCGATTTAATCATGGTCCGACTTTCACCGGAGTTATTTTGAAGATCACGATCGCTTCTGTCTCGCTGGGACGCTCGATCAGATTCTCGATTTTCACGTTCCCGGCCCCTTTTGATTTAAAAAAGCCCTCGATGATGCGATTGGCGACGAGCAACCCGGGAGGATCGAGAACGGCGCCCGGTCGCAAATCAAGATACTTGCGCAGTCCCTCACCAATTGCGACTTGATCTTCCAGGGAAACGTTTAGGAATTTGACTTCGCGGATGAGCGGCAATTCGACCAAGTCAAAAATAACGCGGACGCCACCTCGCGGCGCGTCTTCCATCATTACCCGCGTGCCCATCTTGTCAAAATCGCCGCCCCTGAGAACGCTCTGAAGGTCCGCGTTAACCTGATCAGGATTGTACGGGTCGCCCGGCCGCGTCTTGATTCGTGCAAAAACTTTTTCCCTGGGCGTCCGGCGCATGCCGAGAAAATCAATCTCTTCAACCAGCCGCTGCGGCGCGGCGTCAAACTCGGTCTTAATAACGGTCGATACGCCGCTGTCATCGATAGTGAACTGAAACTGCAATGCTTGTGAGACCGAGTGAAAGTTGAGCTCCGCGGGGATAAACCGAGCGTTTAGAAGTTGATTGATGGCACTCTCAGTTACGAGGGGCAAGCCGCGGAAAACTTTTATCTCACGCACGCTACCGTCGCGACAGAGCACGGCATTGATTACGACGGTTCCGCGCACGTTTTGTTGTGCGGCCTCAGTTGAAAGTCTGAGCTTGCCGAAATTAATTAATCGCGCGGGCCGCGTTACCTTTGCGGCGCGAAAAATTGGTCCGGCACACGTACCGTTCACGACTGCCGGCGCCTGGGCCGCATTCGCACTCGCAATGCAGAAAAGAAAACCGGCGACAGCCAATAATCGATTCATGGGTTTACCCCCACTTCAATTTATTGCGCAACACCTCGAAGTAATTTCGATTGGGCGGCTGCACGAGATTAAACGCCGTGCGACTCTTGCTAATCAGAATCCGATCGCGCGCCTGCAAAGCAAAGCCGACCTGACCGTCAAGCGTCAACGCGACTTCTTCTTTTTCGGTGATCAGGCTCACTTCGATGACTGAATCATCCGGCACCACGATGGGCCGGTTGGAAAGTGTGAACGGACAGATGGGCGTAATCACCATTGCGCTCATCGAAGGATAGATGATTGGCCCACCTGCTGAGAGATTGTAAGCCGTCGATCCGGTCGGCGTAGCCACGATCAGTCCGTCAGCGCGAAACGAATTAAGGAATTGATCGTTCAGCGAAGCTTTGATTTCGATAATGCGGGCCAGCGCCGATTTGTTGACGACGACGTCATTCAGGACCCGATTCTGCGTAACCAATTCGTCGCCGCGCCACAGCTCGACCTGCAACATCAATCGCTGCTGAACCGTGTACTTTCCGGCGAAAATCGCTTCGAGCGCCGGAAACATTTCTTCGATGGGAAACTCGGCGAGGTATCCAAGTCCACCGTAGTTGACCCCGATCACCGGCACTTGATTGTCACCCAACATCCGCCCGGTCGCGATCATGGTGCCGTCTCCGCCCAGCACCAGCATGAGATCGACCTGCTTCGGCATCTCGCTTTCACTGAGAAGTTGAATCCGGCAGCCGGTCTTGTGCTCGATCTGTTCGCGTTCAATTTCCGGAAGACCGACAAAGGCGATGCCACGTTCGCTCAGCCACCTGGTCAGCGCACAGAGAGTCTCCAGCGCGTCGGGTTGATGCGGCTTGACGATGACACCGATGCTTTTGATTGCGGCCATGGTGTGGGCGTCTAATTAACCACAAAGAGAGTGCGAGCACAAAGGGTTGGAACATTGTAGGGGCAGGGCTTGTCCCTGCCCGCCGCCCCCATGCGATTCGTTTACGGAGGGACAAGCCCTGCCCCCCTACAGATGGCGGCCACGGAAAAACCTAAACGCGTTCGTACAGGGCCAGGAACTCAGTATTCCCGTCTGCACCTTTGATCGGAGACTCGATCACGCCGTGGACGATCAAGCCGAGCGACTCAGCCGCGGCGTTAACCTCACCGATCACGCGCTGATGCTGAGCCGGATCCTTGACGATCCCGCCTTTGCCGACCTCGCCTTTGCCAACTTCAAATTGGGGCTTGATGAGCGTAATGACTCGACCGCCACTACTTAACAACGGCCCGATGGCCGGCAGGATCTTAGTTGCCGAGATGAATGCCACGTCGATCGTAATCAGATCGAACTTCGTCTCGAAATCTTCAGGAGACAGATATCGCGCGTTGGTTCCTTCGCGCACGTCGACGCGTGGATCGTTCCGCAATTTCCAATCGATCTGATTGTGACCGACGTCGACTGCCACCACGCTCCTGGCGCCGCGCTGCAAAAGACAATCAGTGAAGCCGCCGGTCGAGGCCCCCACATCGAGACAGACCAGTCCGCTCACGTCAATGCCAAACTCACGCAACGCAGCCTCGAGCTTTAGTCCGCCGCGACCGACGTAGCCGCTGGCATCGCTGCGCGTTTTGATTCTTATGTTTGCTTCAGGAGAAAACTTTTCGGAAGGCTTACTGACCAGCTGCTCATCGACGAGCACGGACGCAGACATCACCAGCGCCTGCGCCTTAGTGCGGGATTCGGCCAGACCTCGATCGATGAGAATCTTATCGATGCGCTCGCGCTGCACGCGAGAAATGTAGCAGAAACCCGACCATGAGGGAGGGTGCCGCCGCTAGTTCACACTCGAATCAGGTAGAGCCGTGCACCCTCCCTCACGGTCGGGTCTCCGCTGCTATCGCCTGGCGCCTTGCAGGATCGCGCGGGGCGCTTCGCCGATGTGCAACTCTGACGCGCACTCGCGACACAGCCAGACCACAACTCTGGGCGCATCAACCCAATAAAAAGGAGCAACCTTGCCGGCCATTCTCATTGCCGCTTCGGTTTGCAGTTTTTGAATTGCCTGAATGAAAAACATGCCGTTATAAACCTCGCCATCGCGCCCCTTATCGCGATGGACACACTCCCGCTCAAAAAAGAATTGCTTCATGGAGGCTAACCCTTCCCTCGCGCCGCACCGCGCGAGCCGCTGCTGAACGACCTCAATCTCAGATCTCGATTCCAACTGAAATCGCGAAGAGAGCTTGATGTGCGATCCGAACGATCCTGTCGGGTACTATTTTTTATTTGAGGATAAAAACGGGGCCGGGCAACTTCGGAGAGAGCCTACTTGTTTGCCACGCCCGCATCATGCCATGAGCACGTGACGAGGTCAACATCTTTTTGAGATAGAAAACCGCAGTGACAAGAAATGTCAGGCCGTGACTTTTTGATGCTTCGCGCGACGATCATCGAGGACCTCGATCGACTCTTTCACACGCGTGTAAATTCCGTCGGCATCAAGCCCATACTTGGCCAGCAGCAGTTTCGCATCGCCGTGCGTCACGATGCGGTCGGGCACGCCCATTCGCACGACGCGCACCTTGTCCTGCAAACCATTCTCTTCGAGCAGTTCGAGGACCGCCGCGCCGAAACCTCCGGCCAGGTAAGCTTCCTCAACCGTCACGATCAGACGCTTGGTCCTGGCCAACGCCAACAGCAATGCACTGTCGAGCGGCTTCACAAACCGCGCATTGACGACCGTGGTTTCGATGCCGTCCTTCGCGAGATGTGCGGCCGCATCCAGCGACGGATGAACCATCGAGCCGTAAGCCACGATCGCAATCTCGCCGCCATCGCGCAATATCTCAGCCTTGCCGATCTCCAGCAACTCAGGTTCGCGATCCAGCGAGACACCCATGCCGTTGCCGCGCGGATAGCGCATCGCCGCGGGTCCGACGTGTTCCGTCATCGTGAACAGCATGTCGCGCATCTCGCCTTCATCCTTCGGGGCCATCAGCACGAGGTTGGGCACGCTGCGCAGATAAGCAATATCGAGCAAGCCGTGATGCGTGGGCCCGTCGCCGCCGGCGATACCGCCGCGATCCAGACAGAACTTTACGTTCAGATCCTGGATGCAAACGTCATGGACCAGTTGATCGAAGGCGCGTTGCAGAAACGTCGAATAAATTGCGCAGACGGGCTTCAAACCTTCGGTCGACAAGCCGGCCGCGAAAGTCACGCAATGCTGTTCCGCAATTCCTACGTCGAACGATCGTTCCGGAAACTTCTCGAGCGCATCACAGATGCCTGTGCCGTCGGGCATCGCCGCGGTCAACGCGACAATCTTTTCATCTTTGGCCATTAACTCGCACAGCGCTTCGCCAAAAACTTTTGTGTAAGTAGGGGCCTTCGCCGGCGACTTGACGGGCTTGCCGGTTTTTAAATCGAAAGGCCCGGTCGCGTGCCATTTGTAATAGTCTTCCTGGGCCGCCGGATGACCTTTGCCTTTGGTGGTCAGCGCATGAACTATTACCGGTCCGTCCTTGACTTGCTGAGCTTCGCGCAATGCCGCCACCAGGGCGCGAACATTGTGCCCATCGACATAGCCGATGTATTTGAACCCGAGTTCGTTGACGAGCGCGCCCGGCAAAACCGCTGCCGCAATCGCATCCTTCATGGTCTTCGCCGCATTGTGCAAACGCGAACCGACTGACGGAATCGAGAGTAGCTTCTCTTCAACCTCGTCTTTGAAGCGATGATACCCGTGAGCTTCACGAATACGGTTCAGATAACCGGTTAAGGCGCCGACAGCCGGAGCGATCGACATCTCGTTGTCATTTAGCAGAACGATGAGCCGGGTCTTCAAATGTCCGGCTTGATTGACAGCTTCCATCGCCATCCCGCCGGCCAGAGACGCGTCGCCAATCAAAGCCACGACGTGGTGATCTTCCTGCTTGCGATCCCGAGCTATGGCCATGCCGAGCGCCGCTGATAGCGATGTCGAAGCATGACCGGCGCCGAACGCGTCGTACTCAGACTCGTCGCGACGCAGGAAGCCGCTGATGCCGCCATATTGCTTCACGGTCGGCAGCTGCTCGCGCCGCCCGGTCAAAATCTTGTGCGCGTAAGCCTGATGTCCGACGTCCCAGACCAGCCGATCGCGCGGCGTGTCGAACGCATAATGCAGCGCGACGGCCAACTCGACCGCGCCCAGCGACGCGCCGGTGTGTCCGCCCACCCGGGACATGGTTTCGAGAATGTATTGGCGAATTTCCTCGGCCACGCCTTGCAAATCTTCCAGGCGCAGCCGTCGCAGATCTTCAGGTGAGTTTATTTTTTCCAGCAGGCTCATCGCGGCTGATTGTAACGCGAGACGACGTCATTGTGCACTTGACGCTCAGGGAATCTGATTGAAGTCGGACTTACGCTTTGCATCGCAAAGTAATTTACACAACCTAGCGGCAGACGTCAACGTATAATTTCGGGGCATGAAAAAAATGACGATTGAAGCGATGCAGCCGCAGCACTGGCCGCAGGCCGCGGCCATCTATCAGGAAGGCATCGCGACCGGCCAGGCCACCTTTGAAACGGCTGTGCCTTCGTTTGAACATTGGGACCGAAACCATCTGCGCATTGCGCGCTTCATCGCCAGCCAGGGCGGCATCATTGTGGGCTGGGCGGCCCTCTCGCCGGTCTCGCAGCGTCAGGTTTATGCCGGAGTGGCGGAAGTCAGCGTGTACGTCGCCGCCACTAGCCGCGGTTCCGGAGTTGGACGGCAACTGCTCGAGGCGTTGATTGACGAATCTGAGCGCAACGGAATTTGGACGCTACAGGCAGGAATATTTCCAGAGAACGCTGCGAGCATTGCGCTTCACCTGGCCTGTGGCTTTCGCGAAGTCGGCCGGCGCGAGCGCATCGGAAACATGAACGGAGAATGGCGCGACACACTTTTGTTCGAGCGTCGCAGTTCCCGGATTGGATCAACGAAATGACGCCGGAAATTTACGCGCTGAACTTGACTTCGCTTTTTGCCGTCGGGCTAAATACTGAGCGAGGCAATTCTTTATGATTTTCCGAAATTCATTTTCAAATCCTAAGACGCTCATGCGGCTTGGCAACCTGGCTCTCTTAATCGGTTTTCTCTGGCACTGGTTTGTTAAGCCTGGCGCATATCTTTCCGACAAATGGACTGACGGCATCTTCGGTTTATTTATCGGCTTCGCGATCACTCTCCTGCTGTGGAGTCTCAGCCAGCGCAGACGCGGCCAACGACCGGCGGATGCGCCTTAGAGCGCGGCCGTCCGTCTTGACATTGATCATTCGCCGTTTAGAATAGCCTTCGTCTGCTTTGCGGAGATGTGGCCGAGTGGCTGAAGGCGGCGGTTTGCTAAACCGTTAAGGGTCAAAAGCCCTTCACAGGTTCGAATCCTGTCATCTCCGCCATAAAATCAGAGGTCAGAGGTTAGAGGTCAGAGATCAGCAAGAGACGTAAGAACGTATCTTGTTCCTGTTCTCCAGGTACTTGCCTTTGACCTTTAATTTTTATTGAAAGAGGTGGAAGTCAGAGGGACTCAGAACGCTTTGCGTGCCGTCTTACTGATCTCCAACCTCTAACCTCTGAC
>DATANL010000209.1:0-3022 GCA_036266295.1 Pyrinomonadaceae bacterium
GGAAACTGTTGAAGCGACCTCGACGTTGATTCTGGGAACGCGGGCGCCCTCGCCCGCAATTTCAGCAAAGAGATTTTCTAAAGAACCAGCGGACGAGGGCGTCCGCGCTCCCAGCCAAAATCGCACGCGATTTACATGAGCAGTTCTCGTCGCTGCGTGAAATAGAAATGCCATGAAGATATTTGCCCTTTTACTGATTGGGCTCGCCGGTGCTTCCGTTTTCGCCCAATCACCCTCTAACAACGAAATGCCTCCGGGCATCGCCATTCGTAAATACAAATGGGAAAAGATCGGGCCCGGGCCGTCAGTCGATTCCACCATGAAGGCCGAAAGCGATTCGCCGGCCGGCGGCAGTTCGAGTGATTCCAACGTACCCGATCAGGCGTCCGGCGTGCGCAGCCGCGACAACGTCTTCTTCCAGTATTCCGTCGAAGTAGCGAACGACGGCAGCAAACCGATCAGGGCAATCCTCTGGGACTACATCATCACCGACAGCAGTAACAACGAAGAGCTCGGGCGGCACAACTTCGTCAGCTTCGAAAAGATCGGGCGCAATAGCGTCAAAGGCCTGCGGGTGAGATCGCGAGTATCGCCGTCTCGGGTGGTCACGGTGCAGAATTCACCTGCGCCGGGAAACTTGACCGTGGTCGAGCGCGTAGTCCTTCGGTGTGTCGTTTACGACGATGGCACGCTCTGGCAGCAACCGGGGACGAATGAGAATTGCGAAGCTCTGCAAAAGCGCGCGACGAAATAATCTGCGCAACTCGACAAACCGAACGCTTCACGAAGTCAAATCCAACTCCATAAAAATCGCGCCGGGTACCGGATTGTCGTAATACGACGCGATCTCTTTAAAGCCGTACGATCGATAGAGGTCGATGGCGTCGTTCATCTTCGGCGGAAGTGTGTCGAGACGCATGCGCTCATAGCCGATCTGTCTGGCCTCGCGAATTATCGTTTCGATCAGTCGCCGGCCTAACCCACGCCCGCGAAACTGTTCGCGCAGGAACAGCCGCTTCATCTCGCAGATGCGTTCATCGATTTTGCGCAGCGCGACGCAACCGGCCAGCTGGGATTCTTCATAAGCAAGCAACAAACGGCCGGCGGGTTGAGCGTAATCGCCGGGGAGTTCGGCGAGCTCTTTTTCGAAGCTCTGAAAGCAGAGGTCGATCTGAAGCCAGGACTGGTACTCCCGAAAGAGATGACGGGCTTGTTCGATCTGTTCGGCGGTTTCCGCAAAGACGATTGTCATGACAAACACACAAAAACTCGGCCTGACGTTAATCAGGCCGAGTCGTATTCAAAAGGTCCGTGGTGATCCGGTCGCTACGCTCCGGTTTCAGACGCTACGCGGTGAACGAAGAGCCGCATCCGCAGCTGCCGGTCGCGTTCGGATTGGTAAAGGTGAAGCCGGAACCCATCACGTTGGTCACGTAATCGATTTCGACGCCGTTCAAGTACTGCGCGCTGAACATGTCGACGAACAGGCGCACGCCCTTCTCATCCAGAATGAAATCGCCCTGGCGCGAAGCCTCTTCGATATTCAAGCTGTACTGAAATCCCGAACAGCCGCCCGGCACGACGCGAACGCGCAGGCCCGCTGTTTCCGGCAAGCCTTCTTCGCTTGACATAAATTTCTTGATTTCTGCCGCCGCCGGCTCAGTGACACTAAGGTTCACGGACGGCGCCGATGGCGCGCCGGTCGGTGCGGGGGTTGTGGTTTCTATATTCGCTGACATTTTTCTTTGTTAACTCCTGGTCTTGATTAAGGTTCTTCTGCGTGCCTTTTTCTTTGAGTCATCTTACTGAGATTTTTTCAAAACGACAAGCTCCGGTTTCATGGCCTCGATCGAGACCTGACGCGCGACTTCTTCGGCAACTTTCCGCAAAGCCTGGGCCTGCGGCGACTGCGGCTTGCCGATTACCACGGGGATGCCTTTGTCTCCGCCCTCGCGCACCTCGATACCCATCGGCACTGAACCGAGAAATGGCACGCCATATTGGCCGGCCAGTTTCTCGCCGCCGCCTTCGCCAAAGATGTTGTAGCGCGTACCGGTGTCGGGCGCGATGAAGTAACTCATATTTTCCACGACGCCGAGGACCGGCACGGCCACCGTCTCGAACATGCGCAAGGCGCGGCGCACATCGATGAGCGCAACTTCCTGGGGCGTGGTCACCAGCACGGCGCCCTGCACCGGGACAAGTTGCGCGAGACTCAGCTGCACATCGCCGGTGCCTGGCGGCATGTCGACAATCAGGTAATCGAGCTCGCCCCACTTCACATCTGAAAGAAATTGTTTGACGAGGCCATGCAGGATTGGACCGCGCACGATCAGCGGCTTGTCACCCGGTTGCAGCACTGCCATCGAAATCAATTTAACGCCGTGGGCTTCGACAGGAACTAATTTATTGACATCAACTTCCGGCCTCGCGTCGCCTGCGCCCAGCATGATCGGGACGTTCGGCCCATAAACATCCGCGTCCATTAAGCCGACCTTGGCTCCGTCAAGTGCAAGCGCGACGGCCAGATTAACTGCGACGGTCGATTTGCCAACGCCGCCCTTGCCGGACGAAACCGCGATGATGTTCTTAACTCCGGGAACCGAGACCTTGTCGCCCAGGCCGCGACCCTTCGGGACTTCGGCATCCATCGTCACATTCACCGACTGCACACCGGGGATGGCGCCGACGAGTTCGCGAGCAGCCGTTTCCATTTCTGCTTTGACGGGACACGCAGGCGTGGTCAAGACAATCCGGAAGGACACACTGCCACCGTCGATCTTCAGATCTTTTATGAAGCCAAGCGTGACGATGTCTTTATGTAAATCGGGGTCCTGGATTTGGCGCAGCGCATCGAGGACAACGCCTTCACTTAACTGAGACATGTGGAAAGTATGCCGAAGCGTCGCGAGGTTTGTCGAATGCGTCTCGCGTTGACTGAGACTCCCACTGAAATATACTCTCGCCAAAACTTTGCGATGACCGATTCCGATCAGATCGACCAGCCAACGCCAGTCGTGAA
>DATANL010000210.1:0-10508 GCA_036266295.1 Pyrinomonadaceae bacterium
CCTATGACAAACTCATAGGCATCGGAAAAGGAGAGTCGATATTCATCCAATGCTCGCAAATCCTCATCGCTGAAGTCCCCTGTTCTCAGTCGATCACCGAGTCGATCGATTTGCGTGTTGCTGGCCATAGGTAGTCGCGAACCAAATTCTAACCCATCATTACCATTTTTGTTGTGACGCCCACTCTCGTGTATTTTCAGAGCCATGATCGACTGGTCCGAAATTCGGCAACGATTTCCCGTCACCGAGCGCTTCGCTTATCTCCACAGCGCGGCGGCGGGACCGGTGTCGGTCGCGTCGCAGGCCGCGGCTGCCGGTTACTACCAGAAGATGATGCGCGATGGGGACGTGCATTGGAATCGTTGGCTGGCGGATCGTGAAGCGGTGCGGCAGAAGCTTGCGGCCTTCATCAATGCTGAGCCGGAAGAAATTGCGCTCACGACCAACACTTCGCAGGGGATGAACGTGATCGTCGATGCTCTGGAAGGTCGCGGTGAAGTTATTTCGAGCGAGCTCGAGTTTCCCGTGACGACGTTGCCGTGGATGCATCGGCGCATTCCGGTGCACCGTCTGGCCGCACGTCAGGGCGAGGCGAGAATTGAAGACCTCCAGTCCGCGATGACGCATGCAACTGGAATCATCGCGCTGAGCCACGTGCAATTCTCAAATGGCTTCCGCCTCGACCCGGCGGCGGCGGGTGAAGTCAAAGGCAGTCATGCGTTCGTCCTGAACGCCAGCCAATCAGCGGGCGCGTTCGAGATTGATGTGAAGCGCATGAAGATCGACGCTCTGTGCGCGACGGGTCACAAGTGGCTGTTGTCAGGATACGGTTCGGGGTTTGTCTATCTCAGTCGAGAACTTTTGAATGAATCAATGGCACGCGCGATCGGCTGGTTGAGCGTCGAAGATCCATTTGCGATGCGCAATGACGAGTTTCGCCCGCGGCACGATGCGGCGGCGCGTATCGAGCTGGGGTGTCCGCACTTTGCGGGGATGTTTTCGCTCGGCGCTTCGCTGGACCTAATCAACGAAATCGGAATCGATAAGATTCAAAGGCGCGTGCTGCAATTGAATGAATATCTAACGTCGCAGCTCGAGGCGCACGGTTGGAAAGTCCTCTCACCTTTGCGCGATCAAGGCACGCGTTCGGCTGAGACGCTCGTGGCGGTCGATGAACCTGAGCAGGTTGTTCGCCGGCTATTCCAACGCGGCGTGATCGTGACTGAGAAACCGGAAGGGATTCGAGTGGCCACGCACTTCTTCAATAACGAAGATAATATCGATAGATTGATTAGTGGCTTGAACGATCTGAGGTCATGACCAGTCAACCTTGGACCGATTAGACGCCGGACTTGTCCGGCTTCGGCGTGCGCGGACAAGTCCGCGCTCTAGACGAGACTCCGGAAAATTCTTATCCGCCCGCAGCTTTCTTCTTCGGCCTGCTCTTGGTGCGCGGCGGCGTGGACACCGGTTGTTTGAAGTGTTCGCGGCAGAGTCCGAGAAACGTCAGATGAATCGGTGATTCGTATCCACCCACCAATCGCGCGACGCCCAACTGCCAGTTGATTTGGGCGGCTTCGATCCACCAGCGCACCAATCGTCCCTGCTTCACTTCTTCGTCGACCGATTGCAGAGGCACAATGCCGACGCCCATGTCTTCTTCGACCATGCGCTTGATGGCCGAGAGCCGGCTCAATTCCATTACCACTTTCGGAGTGACGCCGGCCTGCGCAAAAAACTGGTCGATCAGCCGGCGCGTGTTGCCGCCACGCTCGCCGAGGATCAGTTTCTCACCCGCCAGCGCATAGGCGCTGACAACTTTTTGATTCGCTAATTTGTGATGCGGCGACGCGATGGCGACCAGATAATCCTCGCTCAACTGTTCGGTCTGAATGCCGCGGGCTTCCACCGGCAGAGAGACAAACGCGATGTCCAACTCACCGGCAAGCACCTGTTGGACCAGCGCCTCGCTCGTTCCTGATGACACCGACGTCTCGACCGCCTCGTGCGTCTTCTTTAACTCGCGCAGAATCTGCGGCAACGGATCGGCCGAAACCATCGCCGAAGCGCTGCCGATTCGCAGCCGCCCCTTGTGCGCGCCGGTCAACGCCGCCATCTCTTCCAACGCCGCGTCATGTTCGCGCAGAATTACGTAAGCGCGCTCGAGCAACTTCTCGCCGGCCTCCGTCAGAATCACTCGTCGCGGCGCGCGCACGAACAATTGTGCGCCGGTTTCATTCTCCAATTGACGGATCTGCATGCTGATTGCCGCCTGCGTCACATGAACTCTGACAGCTCCTGCGGTGAAGGTCCCACTCTCGGCAATCGCGACAAACGCCTTTAGTTGTCTGATGTCCATCGATAACACTTTACATCAACATGGGTTATTAGAGGAATAAGATCTTTTAGTTTCCATTATGGTTTCACGGTTCCTAGAATGGGAACCTCAGGAGCCCTCCCGTACATCGAATCTCCAGATGACGACGAACTTTCAGTCAGTCGACGTTTTGCCGCGGAGGCTTGCCACGATGCGGCAATTGGTTGTCGGCGTTGATGGCGGCGGCACGCGCACGCGCGCCGCGGTGCTGAATGGCGCGCGAATTCTTGGCGAAGGCGCGGCCGGACCTTCAAATCCGCTGCGCGTCGGCATTGCCAACGGGGCCACCGCGATTCGTGAAGCCGTCGATAAAGCTTGTGCCGCGGCGGTCGTCCATCGCGACGATTTAGTGGCCGCCGGCGTGGGTCTGGCTGGAATTCGCCGCAAAGACGTGCGGGCTCGAATGCATGCCGTGCTCGTGCAAACCCTGGGAATCAAGAATATCGAACTTGTAAGTGACGGCGACATCGCGCTCTACGGAGCAACCGACGGACGGCCCGGGGTGGTGGTGATATCGGGCACCGGCTCGATTGCCGTGGGCATGAATCGCCAGGGCAAACGAGCATACGCCGGCGGTTGGGGGCCGGTGGCCGGTGATGAGGGCAGCGGCTCGTGGATCGCCCGGCGCGCCCTGCAATCCGTCGCGCGGGCAACCGACGGCCGCGGGCCCAAGACTGCGTTAGCGAAAGCCGCCTGTGAATTCTTTCAAGTGAGCACGCCCGACGATCTCTCGACCGCGATTTATGCGCCGACGATCACGAACGATCGCATTGCCGGCTATAGCAAGCTGGTTATTCAGGCTGCTCGTGGTGGCGACGACGTCGCGCGCGAAATTCTCAGAGACGCCGGCAAAGAGCTGGGGAAAGCAGCGATCACCGTCATTCACAAATTGAAAATGGATCACGAACGCTTTCAGGTGGCCTTCATCGGTGGAGTTTTCGCGGCAGGTGAATTGATCACCCAACCGCTGATCGAACAAGTAATGAAGCATTCAGCCAAAGCGTTCATCGATAATCCGAGCTTCTCGCCCACCGTGGCCGCCGGCCGCATGGCCCAGGAGAACCTGCAAAGATTACCCGTGGCGGTATGAATCGGCGTACATGTTTCGCTAACTCACAATGCCGATCCCTGCTGAATCGATACCGCTAACCGAGCAAGAAAACCCGCGCACAGAAAAAATCAGTTCGCTTTCGACGGCCGACATTGTTCGTTTGATGAACGATGAAGACGCTCGTGTGCCCGCAGCGGTGCGCGAGGCTCTTCCGCAAGTGGCCCAGGCCGTCGATGGGATCGTCGATCGAATGCAGAATGGCGGCCGGCTTTTTTATATCGGCACGGGCACGTCGGGCCGCCTCGGTGTCCTGGACGCATCCGAGTGTCCGCCGACGTTTGGCGTTTCGCCCGATCTCGTGCAAGCGATCATCGCCGGTGGTTACGATGCTTGTCACCGCGCCGTCGAGGCATCGGAAGACGACACGGCGGCCGGCGCACACGATCTCGAACAACGAGGATTCGCAAAGGCCGACGCTTTGGTGGGCATCGCGGCTTCGGGCCGTACGCCGTACACCGTGGGCGCTGTCGAGCACGCGCGCGGAATTGGCGCCCTGACCATCGCGATTACGTGTGTACCTGAATCGGCTATCAGCACAGCTGCCGAGATTCCGATCGTGGCGCTCGTCGGTCCGGAAGTCATCGCGGGCTCTACGCGGCTCAAAGCCGGCACGGCGCAAAAGCTAATCCTGAACATGCTTTCGACGGCGACGATGATCAAGCTCGGGTACGTGACCGGCAATCGCATGACGAATGTGCAAACACGTAACGTGAAACTGCACGCGCGCGCAATTAGAATTCTGCAGGCAGAAGCTGGATTGAGTGCACCACAAGCGCAGAGCGTTCTTGACGAGGCTGATGGACAATTGCCATTGGCGCTCGTGATGAGTAAGAGCGGACGATCAAAAGCGGAGTCTCAAGCGGCGCTGGCCGCAGCTTCGGGCGTCATTGGCAGCGCCATCGATTCGCTGAAGCTCCGTTAAGAGCCTGCTGCTATAACCCGGAAGATAAGCTATGGGTTTCTCCACCATCGACTATCTGGTACTGGTCGCGTATCTCGCGGGCATCACCGTCTTCGGCGTGATGTTTCGCAAATCGCAGCGCACCGTCAAAGACTATTTTCTCGGCGATAAGAACACGTCGTGGATTGTCATCAGCCTGTCGATTGTCGCGACCGAAACCAGCACGCTCACACTAATCGGCGTGCCGGCGCTGGCTTACGCGAATTACGCACGCCCGGAGCAAGGCGGGAACTTCACTTATCTGCAGGTGGTGCTCGGCTACATCGTCGCGCGGATCGTCATCAGTCTGTTATTCATCCCGGCCTACTTTCGCGGGAACCTGCTGACGGCGTACGAACTTTTGAAGAACCGGTTCGGCGTGCAGGCGAAAAACTTCGCGGCGTCGCTGTTTCTCATCATGCGCGCACTCGCCGAAGGTGTGCGGGTCTTTGCGGCTTCGCTGGTGCTCAGCGCAGTACTCAGTTCGAGCATGCCCGGACTGCCGCATCTCTGGCTGTGGTCGATTGTGATTGTCGGCGTACTCACCTTGGTCTACACGTTTGAAGGCGGAATCGCCGCGGTCATTTGGACTGACCTGATTCAATTGATCATCTACATCGGCGGGTCTCTGCTGGCCGCTTACGAATTGATGCACCTGGTGCCCGGCGGTTGGCCGACGATTGCTTCAGAAGCCGCGGCCGCGGGCAAGTTTCAACTCGTCTCTTTCAAATTCGATCTCAGTGTGCCTTTCACTTTTTGGGCGGGACTCCTGGGCGGTACGTTTTTGACGATGGCTTCGCACGGCACCGATCAATTGCTGGTGCAAAGACTGTTAACGTGCCGGAACAAACGCGAGAGTCAAAAGGCCCTGATCCTCAGCGGCTTCGTGGTGCTGTTTCAATTCGCTCTGTTCCTGACGATCGGTGTGATGCTGTACGTCTATTACAAGTTCTATCCACTGACGGCGAAACTCGCGAGCAATGACGAAATTTTTCCGATGTTCATCGTTCAACGCTTGCCGCATGGAATCTCAGGCCTGGTGATAGCGGCCATCTTTGCGGCTGCAATGTCGAATCTAAGTGGATCTTTGAATTCTCTTTCATCAAGCACCGTCCTCGATTTCTACAAACCACTGCTGCGCCCGAACGCCAGCGATGAAGACCTGCTGAAGCTGTCGCGCTGGCTCACCGCCGCCTGGGGTTTTGTATTAATCGGCATTGCAATTCTGGCGCGCAGCTGGGGCTCGGTGTTTACGACGGGACTTACCATCGCGTCGCTCGTTTACGGTCCGATGTTGGGCGCCTTCTTGTTGGGCGTCGTGACCAAACGCGCCAGCCAGGCCGGCGTGATGGTGGGAATGGCGCTGTCATTGGCGTGCATGCTGGTAATCAGAATCCAGTTCGCTGCAGCAGTGGCCTGGACGTGGTACGTTTTGTTTGGAACGATAATCTGTTTTAGCAGTGGTTACGTCGTCAGTCTGATCAGGCCTTCGCCAATGCCGACTGCTGCAGAAAACGCTGAATGACTTCATGAAGAATCGATCAAAATTTGTCCCACTCGTCGTCGCATTGTTGACGGCCTCACTGTTGGCGCCGATCACCTGCTGGCCAACTTCGCACGCCTCAACCGTTACAGTCGCCGCCACCGAATTACGGCCAAAGCCATATTCACGCAAGCCATCGAGCGAAGCTTTGAAGTGGGCTGATGAACAACTGAAACGCATGTCGCTCGACGAGAAGATCGGCCAATTGATTTCAGTCGGCATCAACGCCACGTTTTTGAATCAGGACAGCGAGGCCTTCAAAGCGCTCCGTCATCAGGTCGTCGACAATCATGTCGGTGGCATCATCCTGTTTCGCGGACCGGTTTATGAATCAGTGATGATCTGCAATCGCATGCAACAGCTGGCGAAATACCCGCTGTTGATTTCAGCCGATCTGGAAGCGGGCGCGGGCATGAGGTTCGATGACACTGTGAATTTTCCCTGGAACATGGCGATCGCGGCCACCGGAAATCCCGACTACGCGCGCCGTTCGGGCGAGCTCACCGGGCGCGAAGCCCGCGCCATGGGCATACAACAAATCTACGCGCCGGTTTCGGACGTGAACAACAACGCCGCGAACCCGGTCATCAACGTGCGTTCTTACGGCGAAGATCCCGCGGACGTGGCGCGGTTCGTTTCAGCTTTTGTCGAGGGCGCGCAGAAGTCCGGAGTCATCGCCACCGCCAAACACTTTCCCGGTCACGGCGACACGGCGACTGATTCGCATCGCGGCCTGCCTGAGATCGATGTTACCCGCGACCGTCTTAATTCAGTCGAATTAGTTCCCTTCCGCGCAGCCGTCGATGCGGGTGTCGGCGCGGTCATGACGGGACACATCGGCCTGCCGCTGATCGACTCGACTGAGATCACACCGCTGCCGAAAGACGTGAAGCTGAAGGCGATGGATACGACTGATGAAGCTGAGATTGTTTCGGCCAAGGGCACGATGCCGACGACGCTTTCGCCGGTCATGAATGGCATGCTGCGAAACGATCTGCACTTCGATGGGTTGATCGTCACGGACGCGATGAGCATGAGCGGCCTCACGCTTTATTTCACGCAGGAAGAAGCTTCGGTTCGCGCGCTGGAAGCCGGGGCTGACTTGTTACTCAAGCCGGCTGACCCGGACGCTTCGCTGCGCGGCGTGCGTGAAGCAGTTAAGAAAGGCCGCCTGACTGAGAAGCGCATCGATCAGTCCGCGCGAAAACTTTTAGCAGCGAAGTACGATCTCGGATTGGCCCAGCAGCGCCTGACATCGTTGGACGCAATCGATCGTGAAGTCGCCGGCCAACGCGCCAACGATCTCGCGGATGATATTGCGCAAGATGCGATCACGCTGGTGCGCAACGACGCGAAACTGCTACCGCTGAATCTGAAGACGACCACGCGTGTCTTTAACCTGGCCATCACCAACGGAGACGATCGCGCCTTTATTGCGACGCCTTTCATCGGTGCAATGTCTCGCGGCGGAATCAAAATGGATACTACAGTCCTCGACGATCGCTCGGCCGATGCCGACGTCGCGAAGACGATCGACAAAGCCGCGCGGGCCGACGTCGTGATCGTCTCGATGTACGGCCGTGTGCGCACCGGACAAGCGCGCAGCGTGGCGCTGCCCGATCCAGGGACGAAAGCTCTTAACGAATTGATCTCGAGGAACGCGCGGCTGGTTGGGATCAGTTTCGGCAATCCATACATCCTCATGGGCTTTCCGAAATTGCAGACCTACATCGTGGCTTACGGCGACATGCCGAGTTTGCAGGAAGAATCCGCGCAAACATTACTTGGCAAGACCGACTTCAAGGGACGTTTGCCGATTTCGCTACCCGGCTTGTATCCTCGCGGCACTGGAATCCAGTTGAAAGCCAACTGATGACAGTCGAGAGCTGGCCTGGCTAACGAAATATTGGCGACGTAAAGAGAACACTCGACGTTTAGACGCCGGACTTGTCCGGCATTGTTGGCACAAGTGCCAACTCTTAAACGATCGAGAATCATTTAATTGAGTCTAATGATCCGCGCATTTCGATTTCGCTTTCTCACCCTCGCATTAGTTTCAGTATTTCTTCATAACGCTCACGCCTTCCAACTTCCTTCCGCTTTGCCGGCCAGCGTCGGTGTGTCGCCCGAGCGTCTGGCGCGCATGGATACGGTCATTGCCGAATCGATCGCGAGAAAGGAATTACCCGGCGCCGTCGTGCTCGTAGGTCGTCACGGAAAAGTCGTCTGGCGCAAGGCGTACGGCGCGCGCGCCGTCGAGCCAATGCGCGAAGCGATGACCGCAGATACGATTTTCGATCTCGCGAGTCTGACCAAGGTCGTCGCCACCACCACCAGCATCATGATCCTCATCGAACAGGGCCAGGTCCGATTGAGTGATGCCGTTATTCAATTCATCCCCGAGATGAAAGGCGAAGGCCGCGACGCGGTCACCATCGAACAGTTGATGACGCACATGAGCGGCTTCGCTCCGGATTTCGACCTGCGTGATCGTTGGACCGGATACGACGAGGCGATCAAGCGTCTCTATCGCGAGCCGCTGCGGAACTCGCCGGGGACGCGCTTTGTCTACAGCGACATCAACTACATCGCGCTCGGCGAAGTGGTCCATCGCGTTAGCGGACTGATGCTCGACGAGTTCGCGCGCCGCAACATCTTCGCGCCGCTCGGCATGCGCGACACCGGATTTAACCCTGACGCCAAACTGCGAACGCGCGTCGCGCCTACCGAGAAACGACGCGGACAAATGAATTATCTCGGCGACAGCGGCGCCGATGCCGGCTCGGAAGGCGACCAGTGGTTGCGCGGCCAGGTGCACGATCCAACTTCATTTCGCATGAACGGTGTGGCCGGTCACGCCGGACTCTTTTCGACAGCTGACGATCTCGCGATTTTTTGTCAGATGCTTTTGAGCGGTGGCGTTTACAACGGCACGCGAATTCTCAGTCCGCTGACAATTGGCGCGATGACCCAGCCGCACGCGGTCTCGGAAACCGGCGCGGCCCGCGGCCTCGGCTGGGATATCGCCAGCAGTTTTTCATCAAACAAGGGCGACTTGTTTCCGCTGGGATCGTTTGGCCATACCGGCTTCACCGGCACTTCGATTTGGATCGATCCGGCCAGCGATTCATTCCTGATCTTTCTCAGCAACCGCGTGCATCCGGATGGCAAAGGTGATGTTGGAGCGCTCCGCGGACGTGTGGCCTCGATCGTCGCGAGTTCGATGGTTGACGCATCCGCAGACAAAGCGCGCCAGACAGCCGGAAATACAGCAGCGGAACTACTCACCAGCCTGGCGCGGCTCAACAACCGCACCGGCACGACAACTGTTTCACCTGCCGACGCTCAAGTGCTGACCGGAATCGACGTGCTCGAACGTGATGGGTTCAAGCAGTTGAAGGGCATGCGCATCGGCCTGGTGACGAATCAGACCGGCCGCGATCGGTCCGGTCGCCCGACGATCGACGTGTTGTTCAAAGCGCCTGACGTCAAACTCGTGGCGCTCTTCTCGCCCGAACACGGCATTCGCGGACTCGCCGACGACAAAGTCTCTGACAGCAAAGACGAAGTAACGGGACTGCCGATCTATTCCTTGTATGGCGAGACGCGCCGGCCGAAGTCCGAGCAACTGAAAGACCTGGATGCGCTCGTCTATGACATTCAGGACGTGGGCGTGCGCTTCTATACCTACACGGCGACTCTGGGCAATCTGATCGAAGAAGCAGCGAAGGCGAAAGTGCCGGTGTTCGTCCTCGACCGGCCGAATCCGATCAACGGCATCGACGTCGAAGGGCCGATTGCCGACGCAGACAAATTCTCGTTCACTGCCTACTACGCGATTCCCGTTCGTTACGGGATGACCATCGGAGAGCTGGCGCGCTTCTTTAATGAAGAGAAGCATCTCGGCGCGGACCTGCGCGTAATTCAACTCGAGAATTGGCGGCGCGCGATGTGGCTCGATGCCACCGGGCTGACATGGATTAATCCATCGCCGAACATGCGCAGCCTGACCGAGGCGACGCTTTATCCGGGGCTGGGCCTTTTGGAAACGACCAACGTTTCCGTGGGACGCGGAACGGACACGCCGTTTGAAGTTGTCGGCGCGCCCTGGATCGACGGGCCGAAACTCGCGACTTACTTGAATGCGCGTCGCATTCCCGGCGTGCGCTTCATTCCGATTCGATTCAAACCAGGCACTTCTGTTTTCAAGAACGAAGACTGCGGCGGCATCAATGTCGTGGTTAATGATCGATCGAGGTTTCAATCAGTCTTCACCGGCCTTGAAATCGCCGTGGCTTTACACGCGTTATATCCGGCCGATTGGAAGGTCGATAGTTATTTACGGCTGCTGGTTAACGCCGATGCCCTCGGGCGTCTCAAGCACGGCGAGTCGGCTGAAGAGTTGACGCGCTCGTGGACGACGAGCCTAGACAGTTTTCGACGCCAACGAGCGCGCGTTCTGCTCTACCAATAAACTAAACTCAATCTGTGTCAGAACCGCGAGCGGTAGCGACCGGGTCAGGAAGCCCGCTGGCTT
>DATANL010000211.1:0-5333 GCA_036266295.1 Pyrinomonadaceae bacterium
ACGATAGAAAATCGGTCCACAAATTGGTCTACCGTAGCGTCGTCTGACCACGATATGGAGATTAGGAGTGGTAATGAAGACTTTCTGACCGGACTCGCGCGAGCAAGAGACAAGGAGTTTGTGCCTTTCGACGCGGGGTTCAAAACCGGGGTGAAAATCAGTCTCAGTGACTGGTCGCCGCATGGCACGAGAGTAGATCTCAAATTATTTCTTACTGTCTGTCTCGAAGGTCGTGACGAGGATTTGGTTTTTGACATTGCCGCGAGTGAAGGCCAGGCAAAGCTGCGGCAGCTTGATTGGCCGGGAGCGCTCGATGCGCGCGACATTGATTACACGCTGTTAAGCAACGGACGAGGCACACTGCTGCCACGAAACTGGCCTAAAGAGTATTACCCGATTCGCACCATCACTCCCGATGGGAAAATCGCTTCGTCTGATCACAGCCGGCTCCAGAGTCATGTGATTGAATCGTGGTCGATGTCCTGGTGGGGATTTCAAAAAGGAAAATCAGCGATGATGATTATCGTTGAGACGCCCGACGACGCTGCTTATCAATTCAGGCATCCTGCCGGAGGCCCAACGGAGATAGGGCCGCGCTGGAGCTCGCAACTCGCTCAATTCAGTTACCCGCGATCGGCCCGCATGGTTTTCTTCGACAATGGAAATTATGTCGATATGGCGAAGCGCTACCGGCGTTACGTCATGGATACAGGTCTCTTCGTTTCGTTGAAAGAAAAGATCGCGCGCACGCCCGCCGTTGCTGAGTTGATTGGAACCCCACAAACCCGCATCAGCATTCTCCGTAATCTGAGTCCCGACAGCGATCGCTACGATACAAAAGACGCGTCAAAAAATTATAGCTTGACGACCTTCGATGAGCGCGCTAAACAACTGGGCGAGTTGAAGTCCCGCGGCTTCGATCGTGTTCTGGTTTTTATCTCTGGTTGGCCGCATCTCGGTTACGACCGTCAGCATCCTGATTCGTTGCCCCCGCCCGAAAGAGCAGGTGGCTGGGAGGGGTTTAAGCGCCTGACTGATACCGCGCACGAACTTGGCTACCTTTATATCCTCCATGATCAATATCGCGACTATTATCTCGACGCGCCCTCCTACGATGCCCAGTTCGCCGTGCGCGAAGAAGACACAAGACAGCCGCCGCAGGCGTTTCCCGGTAGTCGCTTTGGCGATTCAAAACAGGGCGACATTCCGCTGATGCGGCATTGGGACGGTGGTAGGCAGGCTTATCTGAACAACCGCTTCTGGTTAGGACACATGTTGAAGAATTATCAGTTGTTCTTCGACCATGGGATTAGGCCGGAGGGGATTTATAACGACGTGATTGGTTACGTGCCGCCGGATGCGGACTTCAATCCGGAACATCCGACCACGCGCACGGAGGCGATGGCGGGTCGCGCAGTCACAATGACGTGGGCGCGTCACAACCTGGGAATTGTGGCGACTGAGGCGGGCGCTGATTGGACGATTCCTTATGCCGACGTGATCAATCAATCCGGCGGCGGCAGTAAGGCGATCCTGGTTCCGCTTTATCAATTGGTCTATCACGACGCCGTGATCATTTCTTTTAGTGCGCGCGACCAGAAGAGTCTGCTTCAAGGGTTATTGTTCGCAGGCGTACCGGAAGTGCCAATCACGCCAGTAGACGAGAAGACACTTTCTTTCATGAAAGCGATGATGGCGTTACACAAGCGCGTAGGTTTGCTTGAGATGACCAGGCACGAGTTTCTGGATGCGAACTATCACAGGGAACGAACGACATTTGCGGATGGCACGACGGTAACGGTGGACTGGCAGAAGAATTCGTTCGAGATCAGTCCGGCGTTGTGAATCGAGTTACACGAAGTGTTCGCTCCGTCAGGAGCGCGTAGTCAAAACTGCAGGGAGAACCACATATGAAGATGGGGACACGAACAATCGCAGTTCTGATCCTGCTTGCCTTAACAGCCGAACTTATTGACGCCTTCCCAAACCCTTCCGCGCGGCCAACTCCTCTGCCTGCTTCCGTCGACTGGTCGGTTGCGGTAGTCGAATCCACGATTAAGCGCAATCCCACCGGCGAATCGTTCAAAGGTTGGGGCTACGCCAAAGCGCTCTACCTGTATGGGCAGTACCTGGTTTATTTGCGGACCAGGGACCAGCGTTACCTCGATCACATTCAGTCATGGGTCGATCAGCATATCGACGACAACGGGAAGATCAATCGCGAGATCAATTCACTCGATTACATCATGCCCGGAAACCTTCTGCTGATTCTTTACAAGGAAACGAAGCAGGAGAAATATAAACTCGCCGCGCAAAATGTGCGAAAGGTTTTCGATACCTACCCGCGCACGAAGGACGGCGGCTTCTGGCATGCCAACATTCCCAGCCGTGCGTGGCAATTGTGGGCTGACGGCGTGTTCATGTCGCTGCCGTTTCTCGCGCGCTACGGTCAGATGTTTGGCGAGAGCAAGTACACGAACGAGGAAGTGGTGAAGCAGATGCTGATTTACTACCAGCATCTCAATGACCCCGCCACCGGTTTGTTGTGGCATGCATACGATGAAAGCGGCGCTCAGGCCTGGGCCAATCCGACGACCCATCAATCGGCGTTTCACTGGGGACGCGCGTTCGGTTGGTACGCCATGACTCTGATTATTCTGCTCGACATCATTCCCAAAGATCAGCCGCAGAGAGGTGAGCTAATCAGAATCGTGCAGCAGCTGGCGAAAGCGTTCGAGCGATATCAGGACCCAAAGACGGGCCTCTGGTATCAGGTCGTTGATAAAGGCGACGTTGCCGGCAATTGGCACGAGACGTCCTGTTCGAGCATGTATACCTACATGCTTTACATGGGCGTCAAGCGAGGTTATTTGCCGAAACGATACGCGCCAGTGGCGCAGAAAGGTTATCGAGGCGTGCTGACGAAACTTTCTCGCGATGGCGACGGCATGACCAACCTGATCGACATTTCCGAAGGCACGAACGTCGGCGATTTGGCTTACTACTTCGGCCGCAAGCGGAATACGAATGACTTTCACGGTGTCGGTGCGTTCTTGATCATGAACGAAGAACTGGCTGCGGCGAGTGTGGGTTTCAAGCCGAAATCGATCAGTTGGAGATTAAATTAAATTTGGAGTGCGCCGGCAGAGCGCAACGGCGACCGCTATTTGGTCTGAAGCTGGATGAGCCAACGGCCCACCTTATGAATGCTCGAGCGAAGGACTTCCCGCGATGAAACCGTTTGAGGCGAGTGAAACCCAGGCGCCGTCGTCGCTGCGCGCTGCTGGCGCGCTCCAGGCCCGGCGCGATTTTCTTGCTGCGGCGATGGCCGGACCGGCTGTCATTGCGGCCGTACTCCACGTCGCGGAGGCGGCCGGCGAGGGCATCACCTTTAAGAGCCCGAGCGGGCAAGTCGGATTCATTCTGTCCGCCAGCGGTCCACCACTCCGTTATCGCGCGACTCGCGCGTCTCAACTGGCAATTGAACTTTCTCGCCTGGTCATGCTCGTCGACGGTGTGGATATTTGTGAAGGCAGTACCATCCTGAAAGTCGATCGTTATCGCATCAATGAGAATTACCTGACGCGAGGAGGGCATTCGCGAGCCATGAATAGCGCGAATGGTGCGAGGATCTCCTGCCGTCACGATGGGACGAGCACGCAGTTCATCTTTGACGTCCGGGTCTTCAACGACGGCATCGCGTTTCGATTTGTGATTCCGGGAGCTGGGCAGCGCGTCCCCAATGAAGCGAGCACATTCAAACTGCCCGCCGGCAGCACCGTCTGGTTTCATGACTTCGAAGGCCACTACGAAGGAATTCACCGAAAGAAATCGATCGAGAGCGTCAAAGATGGCGAATGGGCCGCGCCGCCTTTGACCATTAAGTTGCCGGACACACGTGGGTACGTGGCGATTACAGAAGCAGCTTTGATGAATTACGCGGGGACGGGATTGCGCGCCGACGGCCAAAGAGGATTTGAAACGGTGCTCGGTCATGCGCTGCCGGTGAGCCATCCGTTCGATCTACGTTATGGCAAAGATGAAGCGAAGCGGCTGTCACAACCGGCGGCAATCGACGGAACGATCACGACGCCCTGGCGGGTCATCATGGTCGCCGCCGATCTAAACGCGCTGGTCAATTCAGACATCATCGGCAACCTTTCGCCGCCTCCCGACAAAGCGATTTTTCCGGAAGACCTGAAAACAGATTGGGTCAAGCCGGGCCGCGCCGTCTGGCGATATCTGGACGGGGGTGAAAATACGTTCGAGGGCATCAAGGAATTCTCGCGGCTCGCCGGGGAACTCGGTTTTGAATACAACGTGGTTGAGGGAATCTGGGCTCGTTGGACGGAAGCGCAGATTCGCGAGTTGGTTGAGTATTCAAACCAGCAGAACGTGCGGCTCTGGTTCTGGAAGCACAGCCGTCAATTGCGGACGCCGCCGGCCCGCGAAGAGTTCTTTTCACTGCTCAGCCGCTACGGCGTCGCCGGTGCGAAGATCGACTTCTTCGATCACGAAGCGAAAGAAATAATCGACGTGTATCAGGCGATGCTCCGCAGCGCGGCCGAGCACAAAATCATGGTCGAATTTCACGGCGCCAACAAACCTGCCGGCGAGTCGCGCACGTGGCCCAATGAAATGACCCGCGAAGCAATTCGCGGACTGGAATATCGCAGCATCAATTTGCGTTCAGTGCATAACACGACGCTGCCGTTCACGCGCTTCCTGGCCGGCCATGCTGACTACACGCCGGTGCACTTCGGCGAGCGGCGTCGCGAAACTTCCTGGGCGCACCAGATTGCGAGCGCGATCGTTTTCACTTCGCCGCTGATGATCTATGGTGCGCATCCGCAGCACATTCTGGATAATCCCGCGCATGAGTTAATTAAATCGATTCCGGCCGTGTGGGATGAGACTATCGTCCTGCCACCTTCGGATATTGGAGAGTTGGCGGCGTTCGCGAGACGAAGCGGGAATGTTTGGTTCGTCGGGTTCATGAATGCACTGACAGGAAAAACGATACGACTGCGCTTGAGTTTCCTTGGCGCCGGAAGATACAACGCCGTGTTGGTTCGTGACCGAATGGATGAACCTGCGGCGGTAGAGATAGACAATACTTCTTTAAGTCGCGGTGACAGTCTAACGATCAAGATGCGCGCGGGCGGCGGATTCGTCGCGAGGTTCGAGCGCCAAGACGTAGCGGGAGCAAGCCTCCCTTCGTAACCTTAAGAGTGCGCAGATCGGCTGCTAATGTGGTTGGAGGTTCAGTTGGAAAGAAACAACGTGCCGGCGAATAGCTTCTGTTCACGAAAGATGGCTTGCCGCCGCCTCGT
>DATANL010000212.1:0-6545 GCA_036266295.1 Pyrinomonadaceae bacterium
AGGCGTTGTATGCTCCGACGAAATCCCGCTGTTCCGCCAACGAACGTCCCTGCTGCATGAACATCTGCGAGGCATTAAAGATCGCCCGCCCATAATGTAGCCGGTAATCGACGTTGCCCGGATCTTCAGACAGTGCCAGTGTGAATTCGTGCGCGGCTTTGTCCCATTGCTGCGCTCGTTCGTAATCGAGCCCGCGGTTGTAGGCGTCTCGGCCCTTGCGCCCGAAGGCGGACATGGGCAGCGCCAACATGGCAGCGACAATTGCCAGCGCCAGGATCGAATGCCAACGATTTGTTTGTTTCATAACTTCCTTCTTCCCGGATTTACGTCAGTTGGTGGATCGCCTTCCGACAAAGGCTTTTGTATACACGCGACGAGGCTGAACGAGTTCCGCAATACCTGAAAAACCCTTGCAGTCTAACACAAATAAGGCCGTTTTTAAGGGGACAGGAGTCTGAGACCGGTTCGGGTTCCCCAATTGTCGAGGCGGCAATTACGAAAGCAAATTCGCTAAGGCCTGCCGCTTAGATTCACTTCTTCGACAAAAGTTACCCTGTTAATTTCATGCAGCGTAGAAATTCCTGAAAAAACTTTTTTCAGGGCCGATTCGCGCAGGCTCGTGAGCCCTTCGGCTTCGGCGGCGCGCCGGACTTCGGAGCCGGGCCGGCGCTCGACAATCATCTCGCGAATGTTATCGCTCAGATCGAGCAATTCATGGATCGCGGTCCGGCCACGATAGCCCGTGTGGTTACAGGCGTCGCAACCAACAACTGAATAGAAGACTCGCGCGGTATGCTCCTCAGGATGCAGGCCTGATTCCGCCAGTTCGGTATCGGACGGATGGTAGGCCCGCCGGCAGAAAGTGCAGAGCACGCGCACCAGCCTCTGGGCCAGAACGCAATTCAAGGACGAGACAAAGTTGTAAGGCTCGACGCCCATGTTCAGGAACCGGCCAATCACGTCGATCACGTTATTGGCGTGGACGGTAGTGAAAACCAGGTGGCCCGTCAGCGCCGACTGAATTGCGATCTGCGCCGTTTCTTCGTCACGAATTTCGCCGACCATGATCTTGTCGGGATCGTGACGCAGGATGGAACGTAACCCGCGGGCGAAGGTGAGTCCCTTCTTTTCATTCACCGGAATCTGCGTGATGCCGTGCAACTGATATTCAACCGGATCTTCGATCGTGATGATCTTGTCTTCTTCGTTGCGGATCTCGTTCAGCGCCGCATAGAGCGTGGTCGTCTTACCGGAACCAGTCGGTCCGGTAACCAGCACCATCCCGTAGGGCTCAGCAATGTAACGGCGGAATTTACGCAGGTCATCGGGATCGAAGCCCACTACATTCAAATCCAGATTCTTAAACTCTTCGTTGATCTGTTCCTTGTCGAGAATACGGATGACCGCGTCTTCACCGTGCACGGTCGGCATGATCGACACACGAAAGTCGACCGTGCGTCCTTTATACCTCACGCGAAAGCGGCCGTCCTGCGGCACGCGCCGCTCGGCGATGTCGAGTTCGGACATCACCTTGATGCGCGAGATTAACGTCTGGTGGTAAGCCAGATCGATTGGGTCGACCTTTTGATAAAGCGCGCCGTCGATGCGGTACTTGACCTGAACTTCAGTGTCGCGAGTTTCGATGTGAATGTCTGAGGCGCGCGATTCCATCGCGTTGTAAACGATGGTGTCGACCAGTTTAATGATCGGCGACATCTCGCTATCGGTCGCCAGACGATCGAGATCCAGCACCTCTTCGCCTTGTTCGGTTTCGCGGACCAGCGAAATGCGAAAACCGGACGCCGCTTCCTGCAGCACGCGCTGGGTGGCGTCGCCTTTGCGCAGCACTACGTCAATCGCTCCGGCCGTCGCCACCGCGGGAACGATTCGGGTGCGCAGCGCGCCGGCCAATTCATCCAACCGATCCAGATCGGTCGGGTCAGCCATGGCCACGTACAACCGGCCGTTCTCACGACGCAGCGGCACGAATTGGTGTCGCACCATCAGATCGACAGGAACTTCGGCCAGCAATGAATAGTCGATCGGAGACTCGCCTTCAGTCGGCAACAAATTAACGAAAGGCAGGCGATACCGAAGCGCCATTTCCTTGGCCTGCCGCACCTCGGGCGGCTCGCTCGCGAGCGGCAAATCATCATCGCCATTCATGCTGCCGCGAATCGCGTCCGCTACTTTGGTGTCCGTTTGTTCGTCCGAAACTTGCTTCATGTGGTAGCGCAAGTCATTAACTTGCGGTCTTACTTATCAAAATTTCGCAAGTTAACAACTTGCGCTACTTCTCTAGTGTGACATCGGTCCCGAGGAGATCGACTGAATAATCGGCAGGTAAATCGCCAAAAGAATCGTCACCACTACACCGCCCATCACGATCAGAATCGCAGGCTCAAGAGTCGTCGTCAACTGCTCGAGTTTCACTTCCGATTCAGCATCGTAAAAGGTCGCCACTTCGTCGAGCATCTCACGCAGGCTGCCTGATCGCTCGCCGATGCCGATCATATCCATAGCCAGCTCGGGCATCCAATTCGCCGTCTCCAAACTTTCCGTGAACGATCGGCCTTCGCGCACCAGCGGCAGGATCGCCGAACTGCGCTCACGCAATTCCATGTTGGTGATTGACTCGGCAGCAATCTCCCACGACTCGACGATGGTGATGCCTCCGGCCAACAACGTCGCCAGCGACCGCGCCGCCTGTGCGGTAGTCATCTGCACCAAAAGTTTTCCGGCCAGCGGCAGCTTCAAGGCGAAGCGGTCGAGCGTCAAGCGTCCCGCGGGCGTGCGCGACCATAAAAACGCGGCAACCGATCCGATTGCCAGCACCGGCACGAGCCACAGCGCGTTCTGCATCAACCAGCCCGAGATTCCCAAAACGATCACGGTTGGCAGCGGCAGCTTATTCCCAAAGCCCGTAAACAGAGTAGACATGCGCGGCACCACGTACGTGGTTAAGAAAACCACCATCCCGAGGCAAGCAAAAAGTAGAAACGCGGGATAAGCCAGCGCGCCGCGAATCTTTCGTCGCAGTCCGACCGAGCGCCGCATGTAATTCACATAACGCGAGAGCACGTCGTCCAGCGCGCCCGAACGCTCGCCGGCAAGAATCGACGCGGTGTAGATGCGCGGAAAGGTGGCGCCCTGCGCGGCGAACGCTTGCGAGAGCGCCGCGCCACCGCGGATTTGTTCTTCGACTTCTTCCAGCACCGCGCGCAGCTTTGGTGAAGTCGCGCGCCGCCGCAGCATCGTAATGGCTTGCAAGATCGGAATACCGGCGCGCAGCAGCGCTGAAAGTTGTTGATTGAAGAGCAGGAAGTCATTGGCTTTTACCCGCGAGCGTCCGCCGGCCGCGCCGCCCCTCGTCAGGAACGAAGCGCCTTCCATTTTTGGCGGGGTCACCGCGAAGACCTTGAAGCCTTCACGCTCGAGCCGCGCGCGCGCTTCATTCGCCGCGAGCGCTTCGACCGTGCGCGTCACGATTTCGCCGGCCGGGGTTCCTAATCGAACAATGAATTCAGCCATTTCTCAGCCGGAGTATAACATTTGGAGTGCGGCGGCAGAGCACAGCGGCGACGCCGCTTTGGATGAAGCCGTGTTCGCCTCGATTATTAATGAAATCTAACTTCGATCCAAAGCGCCGTCGCCGCTGTGCTCTGCCGGCGCACTCCAAATTGCATCACGCACAACTATCTCACAAGTTGCAGAAACCCAAATATTCATTGACGTTTCGATTCGTTTGAAATATCGTCCGCGCCACTTAAATTAGGAGATCCCCCGATGCCGCCATCAGTCCAGACCAAATCAAATCAAAGTGATCACTTAGTGCGCGGACTGACGCTCGTGGATGCCACGATGATTGTCGTCGGATCGATGATCGGCTCAGGCATCTTTCTCGTCTCGGCTGACTCGTCGAAGCTGGTCGGCTCACCGGGATGGTTGCTGGTGGCCTGGGCCATCGCCGGCGTGTTGACCATTACCGGAGCACTGTCGTGCGCTGAGCTGGCGGCGATGATGCCGCGCGCCGGCGGCCAGTACGTTTTTCTGCGCGAAGCGTACGGTCCCTCTTTCGGTTTCCTGTTCGGCTGGGCCTTGTTCCTGGTGGTCCAATCGGGCACCATCGCGGCGGTGGCGGTGGCCTTTGCGAATTTTCTCGGCGTACTCGTACCAACCATCTCGTCGGAAAATTATTTGATCGCGCCGCGTGCGATCCTCGGGTCTTACGCGATCAGCCTATCAACCAATCAGGTCGTCGCAATCGCCCTGATCATGTTGCTGACTTTCACCAACATGAACGGACTGAAGACCGGCAAGTTCATTCAGAACACATTCACGTTCACCAAGACTGCGGCGCTGTTGGGCCTGGTGGTGGTGGGATTAACCATCGGATGGAAAGTCGGCCTGCGCAACGGCTCCGCGTTCTGGACGTCCTCGTGGTGGAACCCGACTTTGAATGGCTGGAAGCCCGACGCTGCGCAATTAGGTTTTCAAGCCGAGGGCAAGACTCTGGTATCGCTGGCCTTGGTCCTGTTCCTGGGCCGGGCGATGAGCGGGCCGCTCTTCGCCCAATCGGCGTGGAACAATGTCACCTTCACCGGCGCTGAAGTTAAAGATCCCGGCCGCAACCTTCCGCGCGCACTGTTGATTGGGTGCGGCGTGGTCGTCACTCTCTATCTGCTGGCGAACCTCGCCTACGTCGTGGTGCTGCCGCTTCAGACGATTCAATCAGTTCAGGCAAGTCGCGTCGGCACGGCCGCGATGCAAGCGATCTTTGGCGACCCGGGCCGAATCATCATGGCCATCGCGATTATGATTTCGACCTTCGGCTGCAACAACGGATTGATTCTCGCGGGCGCCCGCGTCTACTACGCGATGGCCTGCGACAACCTGTTCTTCAAACGCGTGGGCACGCTGAATGCGAAGCATGTCCCCGCGGTGGCCCTGATCACGCAGGGCGTGTGGGCCTCGATGCTGACCCTGCCGCGCGTAATTACGACCGACAAACAAACCGGCAAGGTCACCTACGGCAACGTCTATTCGCAGTTGATCGAATATCTCACGTCAGCCGATTTGGTTTTTTACGGATTGATGGTCGCGGCGGTTATCGTGATGAGAAAAAAAGCCCCGCAACTTGATCGTCCTTATCGCACCTTCGGCTATCCGGTGGTGCCGGTGATCTACATTGCGCTCGCCCTCTTCTTTGTGATCGACCTGGGATATTTGGCGCCGCGAACTTCGGGCGTTGGTTATTTGATCGTGCTGACCGGCCTGCCGGCGTATCTAATATGGAGAAAGCAGGCGAAAGCCACGTGACCTTTGCCTGCCTTCATTTGCGTCTGAATTTTCCCTCAGCCGTGCCTCAAGCGGCAGATGAATCAATCAGACTCTAGCGACTCGCTGTTCCCTCTCCTGCTGGGAGAAGAAGCCACGCCATAACCCAATTATAAGCCCGTCCTCCGCCCGGCCGCGGACCACCGCCACCTGGGCCACCGGGACCGGGACCACCCGGACCTCCGGGTCCCGGGCCACCGGGTCGCATGCCATCCGGACCACCCGGTCGCCGACCCGGTCCATCAGGACCAGGACCGCCCGGCCGGCGATCTCTCCGCTGCCCATCAGGTTGGATCGTGTTCCGTATGGTTTGCAGTTTCATCTGCTGATCGCTGGTCAACTGGTTCTTGATCTTAATCAACATTTCCATATTCAGTCGTTTTATCTCGCGCTCACCGTCCAGCACCTTGTCGAGCTGAGACAACGCCAGTTGCTCGTTTACCGAATTGCCCTTCATGGTTTCATGCAACGCTTCCATCGCATCAGCAACTTGCCATCGCAACTCATTGAACCGTGTCGTCGTGCGCTGAATCACTTCGCGCAAGAACGTTTTCTGGGCATCGGTCAAAGCCAACTCGCGCTGATGCTGCATGATCATGTCCGGAGAAAACATGTCGCCTTCCATGGGATCCTCTGGCGGCCGTGGCGCGCGCGGTGGCATCTGTTGACGATCGCCGTCCACCCGTTGCGGCGGCTGTGGCTGTGGCTGTTGGGCAGACGCGACCAAGGTGCTCGCCAAAATAAGCGTGACCAGGATCGCTGGAATCACGAAGACTCTGTTACTCATCTCATTTCTCCTTATCGTTTGAGCGCCCGGGCAAAGACGATTTCATCTGGTTAGTATTCTCATTCAACTGCGGTATTGATTTGAACAAGTCGTCTGTGGGCGAACTCAAAAGCCCGACCGTTGGTGATTGCCACGTGCCGATAGTTGTCTCTTTGTTCTTCTGATCCGACGCGAGCAACTGCCGATCGATCTGAGGCGCCGATCTTCTTGCGCGCGGCTTAACGGATCGACGAGCAGGGCTGTCATTTCCGGTCGTCGGAATCGTCTCAACTGTTCTCACATCTTCCTTGTCCTTCGGGGTTCCCGCAGATTTCTTCTCGGCCGGCGCCGGGTTTGTGGGGGCCGAGTCATTCGTGGATGCCTGCTGCAATGGCCTGCTGCGATTTGAATAGATCGACCACACCGCTAACGACCCAAGTGT
>DATANL010000213.1:0-2664 GCA_036266295.1 Pyrinomonadaceae bacterium
AAACTCTCGATCAACGACCGTGCCCGGTCTTTTTTCTTCGGCGGCGAGAACTTCCTTGCTCAATCCCTTGAGCAGGGCCACGTCACCGTTGATGCGCACCTGCAGGAACAGATCGGCGAGCTTCGTTCCCTCGCCTAGCCACGTCCAGAACTCCTGCGGATGTTTGAACCGGGTGCTGCCGGTTTCAGGCAACGGATTGATGTGGACGATCTTGCAGCCTCGCCGTTTCGCCTCGAGCAAGGTCGTGAGCATGCGCGGATGGTTCGTGCCGGGATTCTGGCCCACGATAAAAATGGCATCACACAGATCGAAATCGTCGAGCCGCACAGTCCCCTTCCCGAAGCCCAGCGCTTCTTTCATACCGGCGCCGCTCGATTCGTGACACATGTTCGAGCAGTCCGGCAGATTGTTGGTGCCGAACTGCCGGGCGAACAGTTGATAAAGAAAGGCGGCTTCGTTGCCGGTGCGGCCGGAGGTATAAAAGATCGCTTCATCAGGCGAGAAGAGCGAATTCAATTCTTCCGCGATCAGTGCGAACGCTTCCGGCCATGCGATTGGTTGATAACGATCCGAACCCTCGCGTAAGACCATCGGATGGGTAATACGTCCCTGCTGATTCAGCCAAAGATCCGACTGTTGGGAAAGGTCGGCCACGCTCCACTTCGCAAAAAATTCCGGCGTCGCGCGTTTTTTCGTCGCTTCGTCAGCGACATGCTTTGCGCCCTCTTCGCAAAATTCGAAATGCGATCGTTCGCCATCGGGTTCCGGCCACGCGCAGCCCGGGCAATCGATGCCGTTCTTCTGATTCAGCTGCAGCAGGGTCCGCGTGCCCCGCACGACGCCCATTTCGCCCCAGGCAAACTTCGTCGCCACCAGCGCAGCCTTCGCGCCGCCGGCGAATTTACTGATTGGCTTCGCCAATGGGGAAGTTGATTCTTTGGGAGGTTGGGCACTTACCAAAGATTCATCCGGGCCCGTTTCCTGTTTGTGTGACGCCACGTATTGAATTCTAGAAACCAGCGCACGGATTTGCAAAAGCTGCCATCGGCGCGGTCCGATTGACTTACTTCCACGTTTAGCTTAAAAGCATCTTCTTCTCTTCGAATCGATCTGAGTTCGTCGAATCGGTTTTGCTGATAATCAATTTTCAAGGAGTCTTTATGAAGCTCAATCGGATCAGCAGTGTGTTTGTCGCCGGCGCTCTGTTTGCTCTGTTCGCGTCCGCGTCCGTCAACGCGCAGAACGGCTACGGCCGCGACGCCAATCAGCCCGTCGATCAGGAATACACCAAAAAGATTGCCGAATACACCACCGAGAAATTCTTCAATTCACCGCTGACCGATTACCTGCCCGCATCACCGAATGTGCCCACGCCGCAGGCCGTCATCGGCGACATTGCCGGCGCGCCGGGCAAGTTGCCTTACGCGGAGGATGTCTACCGATACATGCGGATGCTGGAAAAGGCGACGCCCCGCGTGAAGGTCTTTTCGATCGGCACGACCGAAGAAGGCCGCGAGATGATCGCCGTGGCGGTGGCGTCAGAAGCTCTGATGGCCAAGCTCGAAGAAAACCGAGCGCGATTGTCCAAGCTCGCCGATCCCCGCACGATCAATATGAACGATGCAGAAGCCGACAAACTCGTCGAGCAATCGTTTCCGGTTTACTACCTGACCGGCACCATTCACTCGCCGGAAACCGGCGCTCCCACCGCGTTGATGGAACTCGCGTACCGTCTGGCTGTCGATGACAGTCCATACATCAAGTCGATTCGGGACAACATGGTCACGCTGATTACGCCGGTCGTCGAGGTCGACGGCCGCGATCGCATGGTCGATGTCTACAAGTGGCACCTGGCCCATCCGAACGAGAATTATCCGAACCTGATCTACTGGGGACACTACGTCGCGCACGATAACAACCGCGATGCGATGGGCTTGTCGCTCAAGCTCACGCGCAACGTACTCAACACCTATGTCCAGTGGAAACCGCAGGTGCTTCATGACCTGCACGAATCAGTCGCTTATCTTTACGACAATACGGTCGGCGATGGTCCTTATAACGCCTGGGTCGATCCGATTCTCACTGACGAATGGCAGATGATCGGTTGGAAGAATGTTTCGGAAATGACCAAGTTCGGCATGCCGGGCGTCTTCACGCACGGCACGTTCGACACCTGGTCGCCCGGCTATTTGATGTTCATCGCCGCGACGCACAACGGCATCAGCCGCTTGTACGAGACGTTCGGCAATGGCGGTAGCGCCGACACGCAGGAGCGGATCCTCGGCCCCAACGACACGCAGCGCAGCTGGTTCAAGCAGAATCCACCGCTGCCGCGCGTGATGTGGTCGCTCCGCAACAACAACAACTACGAGCAGACAGGCTTGCTCGTCTCGCTCAACTACATCGCGGCCAACCGCCATCAGATTCTTCAGAACTTCTACGAGAAGTCAAAGCGCTCTATTCTCAAGGCGAAGACGGAAGGTCCGGCCGCGTACGTCCTGACGGCCGACGAGCGTCGGCCGGGCGCACAGGCGGAGCTGTTGAGAGTTCTCCAAAAGCAGCGTGTCGAGATCAGCCGCGCGACGGCGCCGTTCTCGGTGAGCGTTCCAGTGCGCACGGTCGCGGCGGCCGGCGGAGCTGGGGGTGCGGGTCGTGGTGGTCGCG
>DATANL010000214.1:0-3299 GCA_036266295.1 Pyrinomonadaceae bacterium
GCTTTACCGTAGCGGCCACGTCGTCGTCCGGTTTGGCTGTCGCGTACAGCAGTTTGGGTGTCTGCACGAACGTGGGCGCAACTTTCACGATGACCAGCGGCGCAGGCACCTGCACCGTGAAGTACGACCAGTCAGGTGACGGCAACTTCAATGCGGCGACTCAGGTGACTGAGTCGGTCACCGCGCAGAAGGCAAATCAGTCGATCACTGTCAACACGCATGCGCCGGCGAGTGCGACTTACAATTCGAGCTTTACCGTAGCGGCCACGTCGTCGTCGGGCATGGCTGTCGCATACAGCAGTGCCGGCGTCTGCACGAACGTTGGAGCAACTTTCACCATCACCAGCGGCACCGGAACGTGCACGGTGAAATATGATCAGGCCGGTGACGGCAACTTCAACGCGGCTACTCAGGTGACTGAGGCTGTAACCGCGCAGAAAGCAAGTCAGTCGATTACCGTCAACACGCATGCACCGGCGAGTGCGACTTACAATTCGAGCTTTACCGTAGCGGCCACGTCGTCGTCAGGCATGGCTGTCGCATACACCAGTGCCGGCGTCTGCTCGAATGTCGGAGCAACTTTCACCATGACCAGCGGCACCGGCACGTGCACGGTGAAATATGATCAGGCCGGTGACGGCAATTTCAGCGCGGCCACTCAGGTCAGCGAGTCGGTCACCGCACAGAAAGCGAATCAGACGATCACGTTTGGCGCGCTCACAGGCAAGACGTTTGGCAATGCTGACTTCACCGTCAGTGCGACGGCATCGTCCACTCTCGCCGTCAGCTTTAATGCGTCGGGGCAGTGCACCGTGACAGGCAGCACAGTTCATCTGACGGGCGCGGGCTCTTGCACCATCACCGCCAGGCAGACGGGCGATGCGAATTTCAATGCGGCAGTCGATGTTCCGCAAAGCTTCTCGATTGCTCGCGCAGCCTCGACCACCACAGTGGCTTCTTCACTGAATCCATCCGGCTTGTCGCAGAGCGTTACTTTTACGGCGACAGTTACTGGTCCGGCAGGCACCGGGACGCCGACCGGAACGGTGCAGTTCAAGGACAATGGCAATGCGATTACCTGCGCGAACGCCGGCGGGCAGGCACTCAACTCGAGCGGTGCAGCCACGTGTCAGGTTTCTTCTTTGACCGTCGGCACACATACGATCACTGCTGATTACGGGGGTGATACCAATTTCCTGACGAGTACCGGCACGCTTTCAGGCGGACAAGTTGTAAACAACCGGGCCTTCATCAGTCTCAGTCAGTCGAATTACAACGTGAACGAGAATGTCGGCTTTATCACGATCACGGTGAATCGCACGGGCGACCTTTCAGTTCCGGTCACGGTGGACTACACGACTGACGACACGGGGGCTTCTATTGTTTGCAGCACGCTGAACAGCGGCCTCGCGGCATCACGCTGCGATTTTGGTTTGACGTTGGGCACCTTGAAGTTTGCCGCGACGCAAACACAAAAGACATTCACGATTCCAATTACGCAGGACTCATTCACGGAAGGGCCTGAGATTTTCACCGTGAACTTGTCTAATCCGACTGGAGCAGGCGCAGTCTTAACCTCTCCCGGGAGCGCGACGGTCACAATTAACGATTCGGCAGCGCCGGCGCCGAACGCGAACGATGATACGGACGCTTTCGTTCGCCAGCAGTACCGCGATTTTCTGGCCCGCGAAGCCGACCCAGCCGGCCTGGCATTCTGGAAAAATAATATTGACGAATGTAACGACCCGGCTCACCGTCCCGCCGGTCAAACTCTGGCGCAATGCCTCGACGTCAGGCGCATAAATACCTCAGCGGCGTTTTTCCTGTCGATTGAGTTTCAGCAAACGGGGAATTTGGTGCGCAGCTGTTATGTGGCGTCGCTAAACCGTCCGTTAACAAACAACATGCCGGCTTTTGTCGAATTCGAGCGCGACCGGCAAGCCATTGCGAACGGAGTCATCGTCAACCAGGGCAATTGGCAACAGATGCTACTTGATAACCGCGACGCGTTCCTGAAAGATTTCGTTACGCGAGCGGAGTTTGTCGGCTTGTATCCGACGACCGACACTCCGACTCAGTACGTGGATAAACTTTATCTGCACGCGAGCATCACGCCGACGTCGAGCGAACGAGCCGCGGCGATCGCCGAATTCGGCGGCGCAGCGTCGGCAGCGGATGCCGCCGCTCGTGGTCGCGCGTTGTTCGACGTCACGCAGAACCCGGCTTTCCAACAGCGAGAAACTAATCGCAGCTTCGTGCAGATGCAGTACTTTGGCTACTTGAGAAGGAATCCAAACGACGCGCCTGATGGAAACTTTTTCGGCTACAATTTCTGGCTGAACAAGCTGAATGCGTTCAACGGCAATTACATTGATTCGGAAATGGTGAAGGCGTTCCTTAGCTCGGATGAGTATCGGCACCGTTTTGGACCATGAGCCCGGGCCTTAAACGGGCAATGACAATCTTGACTCAGTGCGGTCCGGAGAACGCGCCGGACCGTCTTCCCCTCTCGGGATCCGAAGGACGGTCGTTAATAGCCACGGTCGCGAGACCGTGGATGAAGTCTCACCGGCGCTGCCGGCGACTCCAAGCTATTCACTGCGTTAGATCGATTTGATCGACAGCGTCGATCACCTTTTGGATTTCGGCGAGATAATTCCCAAACAGTGCTTCGGCATCGGCCTTGGTGAGTCGATTCTTCTTTTCAGGTAAATCGAAAATCTGATCGAATGGCGAGACGTCGAGTCCGAGGACGCGCGCGGTTGCGTGGACGGCGTCCTGTTTTCCCACTGGAGGCGACGCGCCATGCAGAATCAGCACCGCGCGGAAAACGGCGGCGAAACTCGCCAGGCTGTCAATCATCAACCTGGTAAGTTGTTCAGGCGATGTCGCCGCCGAGAAAAACAGACGGCGAAGCTGGAGGCATTTGGTCCTTAATTCGTATTCGGTCTGATGCCGCAGATTCGCCTGAGAGATTTCGACGAATTCAAACGGGTCCGTTCCGTGCAAAACCTTGCGCGCCTGCTCCATTTGCAGAAACTCGATGGGAAATACGTCCGCGCCGCGTTCGAGTTCTTCACGCGAAAAGTACACCGGCATGGGTTGTCCGCCGCGCGTCCAGTTGCGGACCGCATCGCCCGCCTGACGCAAATCGTCCACCTGGATGCGCTGCAGAACAATTAGCACATCGTGCTTCGCGTCGTCCGTTTCGTCGCGGGCCGTCGATCCGTAGAGTGTCACGGACAAAAGATTTTCGCCGTGCACGGCTGCGAGATCGCTGACCAAGCGGGCGAGCGTTT
>DATANL010000215.1:0-3623 GCA_036266295.1 Pyrinomonadaceae bacterium
ACGCAGCCGTGCCCGTTTGAATTCAATCTCGATCTCGTTAGCTGAATGGGCCGCGACCACAGTCGCGACTTGAAATTTTGGCGGGAGTTTGAGGCCGCGCAAAAGTTCGCGGCGTTCGCGTAACGGTGTTCGTAAGAGCGACCGGCCATCGAAAAATAATAAATCAAAGGCGACAAATATTACCGGCACATCCGCAGAAGCGGCCTCGAACAAGTCGAGCCCTTCGCTTTTTCGTCCCAGCCGCTTCTGCAAATCGAAAAAAGTCAGCTTCCGGTCTTCCGCATAGGCGATGATCTCTCCGTCCAGAATCACGTCCGCGGAAAACCCGCGCGCCTGATCGGCGATCTCCGGGAATTGACCAGTGATGCGTTTGAGGTCGCGAGAGTAGATTTCGGCGCGATCGCCGTTCACGTGAAGTTGCGCACGAATTCCATCGAACTTGTCTTCGACGTAGACTGTAGCCGGCATCGCTGATGCCGGCCCGGGGTCAGCGACTGCAGATGCGACCGCGGCTACAACATTTGATTCGACAAACCGCTTCCAAATCGCTTCTGCCGTCGGTTCAGGGCTGGCAAGCATGCATTTGATCGGCCGGAAGAGCGTGAGCTCAGCGCGATGAAGTTCTTGTCTTTTTGCCAACACCGCGGTGCGGCCGATGTCGCCGAGGAGCATGTTCGCTTCTTTCACCTCATCGAGCGGTGCCGCGAAGGCTTTGGCGATGGCCTCCTCGACCAGGCCTTCACGCAACCCGATGCGCAAATCACCGCTCAGAATCTTGACTACGTACTGACCTTCGCGGGCAATAAGACGCGCCAAACGATTTTGCAGTGCATCTTTTTTCGCGACGGGGCCGCGCAAGTTATGGAGCTGTTCAAAAAATTCATAAGAATCAATCAAACCGAACGGTTCCGGAGTTGTCCGGCCATCGAGCACTTCGAGCGCCGTCTTGCCGGCGTCACCATGGCTGGAAGCGATGCGACGAAATTCTGCCTCGCTCATCTTCGTCGCGCCGGCGAGTGCGCGGTAAATAACCGAGCCGCCGACTTGCAGCGTGCGCAGATCCGTTTGCGGAAAAGCGCGGCCGGTAAAATAAACGGTGGCGGTCGCTAGCCGCGCATCATCCAGCGTCGAGAAGTATTCTGACAACAGACGGACCTTCTCTAGCTTCGCGGGGGTTGCCGCAATCGCCTGGCCGACGTTGGCGAAGGCGAGAAATTCGGATGGCACTAGAGCTGTAGCCGCGGTCGTTGGACGCGGGTCCGAGCCGGACGAGCGTACGGCGTCAGCGATGCCGGCTACAGGAGTCACATCGTCAATTCCAGCAAGGGATGTCCCGAGCGTGAGCTCCATTTGGTTCTCCTCGGTCAACGCCCACGCTTCGATCCCGCGTGCGCGCAAATCGCGAGCAAAGTGCCCGGCGAATCCGTGCAACGTGAAAACTCGTTTTGGCTTTACCAAATCGACATAACGCAGGAGATCGTCGTAATCGGCGTGATCGGAGAGCGGAAAAGCCGCATCGACCTGGTAGCGATAGATCGCGTTCGGTTCGACCGCCCACCCGCTGATCATGGCCACACGTTTGCGTGGAATCTTTTCGAGCATGCGCGAGCGATTCGCGCTTGGCGGACAGATCAAAACTTTTCCGGCGACATCGTTCGCACGATAGCGAACGTACTCACAAAATTTCTGACCGTATTGTTCGTAGATGCGCGTCATTTGATAGACCGCGCCATGCAGCATTGGTGTCAGTTCGGCTCCGGCCAGTGCGCAAAGAATCTCTTGTGCTTTGCCAAGGGAATAGCCGAGCAACACAGGAACTTCGTTGTTGTCGATCGCGTCCCGGCAGAAGGCGACGATTTGGGCAATTACTTCTTCGGTCGGCGGCAAGCGATAACGCGGAAGGCCGTAGGTGGTCTCCATGATCAATGTGTCGGCTGTTGTCCATTCCGCAGGTTCCGCTGATTGACCGCGACGTAATTTGAAATCGCCGGTGTAAAGGACCGAGTCGTCTTCCGTCCGCAGAAAGAACTGGGCTGAGCCAAAAATGTGGCCAGCCGGGAACAATGTGACCTGCATTCCGCGGACGTTTGTTTCCTGACCGAATGGCAGAAGAATTTCAATGCGTTTCCCGGGCAGCCGCGCCTGCATCAGACGTGCCGTCCGTTCCGAAACAATAATCTGGCGGTGCGGCGCGATGTGATCGCTATGCGCGTGAGAAACGAATGCGAAATCCTTCGCTTCCCACGGATCAAGCCAAAGATTTTGCTGCGGCAAAAACACTCCGCGCTCGTATCGGACATCAATCACGCCAAAATTTAGCTGACACTTTGCGCAGCGAAACCGCCATTCGGAGGCTAAACTTTACTCCGCCACCGGACGGACTCGGCCATGGCGAGCCTCAAAACATGTTGTCCCCCCTGGTGAGCATGGATCCTCCCGTCTCTCGTCTAGCTGCAACGAGAAGTGTTACGCCCGGGGACAAGGCCATGCGCTGTTCGCAAAGTTCCTTACCGATACGGAAGTGGCGCAAGCCTCCGTCGACTATTACAAGCAGCCACATTGAGCATTTTCGGCATATCGGCCTTTCCACCGTCCGCTCTACAATTGACAGGACTGCGCGCAGCCAGTTTGATATTGTTAATGCGATTTATCTGCGCGTTCGCGCTTTTGCTCGGTGTGGGCTCTGTCGTCGGAGCGGATAACGATCCTGGGAAATATCCGGTCGCGCTCAACTCTGATTTCGGGTTTCGCAAAGCCAAGATTTATACGATGAGCCAGAACCCGTACGTAAGGGGACAAAGAACGCCGGCACCTGCGGATACGAGCAAGAAGGGATTATCCTCGTCGAGAAGTGTGGACCAAGAGGTATCGTTAAATTTTGAGCGCTCCTATCGATTGTATGGCGCGGTTACCAATTTGGATCGACGGCAACGCTTCGGCCAATATTTTGACTTCTTCTGGCGGGCAAAGCGCCCATCGGATGTGACCGTCCGGTTCGAGTACAAACAGGAAAAACTCAAAGCTTTTGTCCAGGCCAAAGAGCAGACCTACAAGAACGTCGATGGAACAAACCGGAGCGAGTTTCGGGTCATTGGAGACGAGTATTTTGACGATGGGCAGGTGCTGGCCTGGCGATGTTTACTGATCGAACACGGCCGGATTGTAGCCGAGAAACGCTCTTTCCTGTGGGATAAGAGCGTTTGACTGATCGCGCTAAATTTAATAACTTTCTGATAGTTAATTGTGGAATCGTCCATTCAGGTCGGTGTGAGCGGCCCCGCCGTCTGGGTCAGGGTGGAGGGCAAAGGCAATTTTCTAAATAGCGGAAATTTCAAGCAGTTTGCCCGGGAAATGGTAGACCGCGGCTATCGCGAGTTTGTGATTGACCTACATGACTGCGCGATGATGGATTCGACCTTCATGGGGACAATGGCCGGACTGGCTTTGCGGTTAAAGGAACTGGGCCAGGGGCACTTGAGGGTGGTGCATTGCGGCGAACGCAGCCGGCAGTTGCTCTCTGGCCTCGGTCTCGATCAGCTTTTCCAAATTTCCAGCAACGGCGCCCGCGCCCCGGAATGTGATGCGCTTGCAGCCACGACCATGGGGAAAAAGGAGCAGGTCAG
>DATANL010000216.1:0-5650 GCA_036266295.1 Pyrinomonadaceae bacterium
GGGCCGAATCTTGGCGTGCGAGAGCGCTTCCGCCATGCCGAACACCGCCGTGGTTCCTGAACCATCGTCATCGGCCCCGTTGCAGATGTTGTCGGCGCCGATCGCCTGACACTGGCCGCTGCCGGCCATGCCGATGTGATCGTAGTGCGCGCCGATGGCGACGTACTCACTCTTCAATTTCGGATCGCCGCCTTCCCAAATGCCCACGACGTTTTGGGTCATCACGCGCGACGGGGCCGTCGCAACGGTGATGGTCACGTTCTTGTTTGCGCTGAAATCGAAAGGTGCCACCGGTTCCGCGGTCGCCGCGCGACTCATGATCGTGGCCGCGTCAAATTTCTCGCCGTCCAGTAGCGCTCCCGCCATTTTGGGCGCGACCACGACACTGGGCACCGCCACACCGGCCGTGGCCGTCTGATTTTGCGGCTGAAACTTTTCCACGACCGCACGTCCGGCTTGCATCGCTCGCTGCCGCTGCATGTCCCATGGTTGACCTGCGTTCGGGTTGTAAATGGTGACGATGCCTTTTGCGCCATGAGTCTGCGCGTAGGTGGCAGGATTCACCACAGTCCCCGCTTGGGCGCCGCGCAGGTCGGCCTGCGTCACGCCTTGCGGGAAGCCCTGGCCGAGCACGACCATAATCTTTCCGTTCACGTCGATGCCTTTGTAATCATCGATGTTCTTCGGTTGCACGATCCAACCACGGCCGACGTAAACCAGTGGGCCGGTCATTGTCGCGGCCACGGTGCTCGGCAAAAAATCATCGCCCGGTGTGAACTTCTGGCCGTTGATCTCAGCGATGGTTTTCGCCGGATCGATCTGTTCGCGGCGCAGGGCAATTTTTTGAAAGAAAGTACCGTCGTCGCCCGCCGGTTTGAATCCCCAGCGCTCCAAATTGACCGCGATAAATTTCGCGACTGTATCCAACCCGCGCGAAGGCGTGTCGCGGCCTTCCATCTCATCCGAAGCGATGAACGAAAGATAAGTGCGCAATTGCGCCGCCGAGATGGTTTCAGTGCCGCGATTCGCCGCAGTCGCTGCGATTCCCGTAGCCTTGGAATGGGCCGGCTTTCGCTGGGCGAACGCGCTCGGCAGCGAGACAGACAAAGTTAGCAGAAGAATTAGTGAATAGATTTTTAGGGTTTTCATGTTGATTGAATGGACGTCTTAGAACTGATAATACGCGCGGCAAATCGAAATGGTTACGCCTTGAGCTGGAACAGGATTTACAACCGTGACTATAGACGGCTCTCCGCTTTGGCGTGAAACGAAGCCTACGCGTGCTGCACGGCACTGACCAGTTTCGTCAGCGTGTCCTTGGCGTCACCGTAAAGCATGCCGGTCACCGGTTTGAAAAAGAGAGGATTTTCGAGGCCGGAGAAGCCTTTGCCCTGGCCGCGCTTCAAGACCACGACCGATTTGGATCGATCGACTTCCAGGATCGGCATGCCGGCGATTGGGCTGCCGGGATTGTCGCGCGCGTCGGGATTCACGACGTCGTTCGCGCCAATCACGACTGCGACATCGGTGGAAGGAAATTCAGGATTGATTTGCTCGAGTTCGTACAGCTGCGAGTAAGGCACGTTTGCTTCCGCCAGCAGCACATTCATGTGACCGGGCATGCGACCGGCGACGGGATGGATGCCGTACTTTACAGTCACGCCGCGATTTTCCAGGACGCTGGCCAGTTCACGCACGGCGTGTTGCGCCTGCGCGGTCGCCAGCCCATATCCGGGCACGAAGATCACTTTGTTGGCATACGCGAGTTGCACCGCCACATCTTCCAAACCAACTTCGCGCATCTCGCCCTGCGCACCTTCCGTCGTCACGGTCGTCACGCTGCCGAACGCGCCGAAGAGGACATTCGTGATCGAGCGGTTCATCGCGCGGCACATCAGGATGGACAGGATGAACCCGGAGAAGCCGTCCAAAGTGCCGGCGATGATCAAAACGTTATTGCCGAGTACGAAGCCGGTCGCGGCTGAGGCCAAACCGGCATACGAATTCAATAGCGACATCACCACCGGCATGTCTGCCGATCCAATCGGCAGCACCAGCAATATGCCGAACAGAAACGCCAGGCCGAGCATGATGTAAAACGGAATGACGGCCGTCGGCACAAAGATCAGATAAACAAACAGCACGACAGTCGCCAAGAGCAACGTCATGTTGAAAATGTTCTGGCCGCGATAGACGAGTGGTTGGCCGGGCACAATGCCCTGTAACTTGCCGAACGCGATCAGACTGCCGGTGGTCGTGAGCGCGCCGAGCATGATCTCGAAGCCCATCGCGCTCATCTTCACGTGATTCAAATCGGCGATGGGTTTAAAGCCGTGCGTATAACTGTAGTATTCGGCGATGCCCACCAGCGCCGCCGCGAACGCGCCGAACGCGTGTGACAGGGCAGTTCGTTGCGGCATCGCGGTCATGGGCACCCAGACACCCATCGCTGACCCCAGCAAACCGCCGAACAAGAGGCCCACGATGATCCAGGTGTAGCTCACGATCTCGAAATGCATGAGCGTGCCGATGATGGCCATCAGCATGCCGAACTCGGCCATGTGCATCCCGCGCTTGGCCGTCTCGGGATGGCTCAGGCCCTTCAATCCGAGAATGAAAAGGATTGAAGCGAGCAGGTAGCTGAATTCGATGAAGTAGGTTTGCCAGTTCATAAACCGGTTTCAGGTTTCAGGTTTGAAGTTTCAAGTTGGCCAGGCCGGGACCTGAAACCTGAAACTTGAAACTTATTTTTTCCGCTTGAACATTCTTAGCATGCGATCGGTGATCACAAATCCGCCGACCACGTTCGTGGTCGAGCAGACCACGGCGATGAATCCAAGAATCATCGCGACCTTGCTGTGATGTGGGCCGGTGCCACCGGCAATGACGATCGAGCCGACCAGCGAAATGCCCGAAATCGCATTCGTCGCCGACATCAAAGGCGTGTGCAAGAGCGGAGGCACGCGCGAGATTACCTGGTAGCCAAGAAACGCCGCCAGCGCAAAAACATAAAGCGCCGCAATGATGTTCTGCGACGTCATGACTCCGGCGGCTTCAAAGAAAATCAATGAGGCGATGTTCCAACTCATTTGTTCGCTCCCATGGCTGCCGCCACTCGTTGATTCATCCACTTGCCTTCATGCGTGACGCACGATGGCCCAACGACATCGTCATTCATATCGAGGTGCAGCTCGCCGTCTTTGATCAAGAGATTCAGAAACGCCGTCACGTTGCGCGAATAAAGCTGACTGGCATGCACCGGCACAGTCGCCGGCAGATTCGTCGGCGCCATGATGGTGACGCCGTTGTTTTCAATTACTTCGTCAGCTTTGCTGCCGCGCACGTTGCCGCCCGTCGCGCCCGCCAGGTCGATTACCACCGAGCCGCGCTTCATTCCGGCAACCGCCGCTTCGTCCATCAACAGAGGCGCGCGCCGGCCCGGCACTTGCGCCGTAGTAACGATCACATCTGCGGTCTTGGCATGTTCGGCGACCAGATCGCGGCCGCGCTGCAAAGCTTCTTCCGATAACTCGACGGCGTAGCCGCCTTTGTCTTCCGTCTGAATTCCGCCTAGATCGACTTCGAGAAAGGTTGCGCCCAGCGAGCGGACCTGTTCGCCGGCGGCCGCGCGCACGTCGTAGGCTTCGACCACCGCGCCCAAACGCCGGGCCGTAGCTATTGCCTGCAATCCCGCGACGCCTGCGCCAAGCACCAACACGCGTGCCGGCGGTACCGTGCCGGCGGCCGTCATTAATAAAGGAAACATCCGCGGGATTCGCTCAGCGCCCAGCAGGACTGCTTTGTATCCCGCGACCGTGGCCATCGATGACAACGCGTCCATCGCCTGCGCGCGCGTGATGCGCGGCACGAGTTCCATCGAGAAAGTTGTGAGTGAATGTTCGAGCGCCGCAGTTAGTTTGGCCGGTTCATCGAGCGGACGCAGGAATCCGAGCACGACCGCGCCCTGCTTCATTCTCTGGAAATCTTCATCAGCCGGACGACTGACGCAGACCAGCACATCGGCATCAGCCAGCAGAGCTTTTCGATCCGCGACGATGTTCGCACCGGCAGCGGCATAGTCTTCGTCGGTGCGCGCCGCGCCCAGGCCGGCGTTGCTTTCAATCGAGACAGACGCTTTCGCCGCGACCAACTTCGTGACCGAATCGGGCATCAGCGCCACGCGCGCTTCGCCGTCCGACGTTTCATTCAGCACCGCGATGTTCATTCAGTTAATAGTGTGTCAGAAGCCCGACCGTTAGAGAGGGCGGGTTAGCAAAGTCGGTTCATGGTAAAAACGTTTTGCGCGAGTTGCCCTTCCTTACGGTCGGGCTTCTGACACTTATGTGCGTTCACCGAAAATTGGCAGAAGCTCAAATTGCGAACGCGGAGTATAACACGCGTGGGAAGATAGGAAATGTGACGTGCGGCACAGTCGTAACGCATGCATTTGGCTGCACCATTCAGCTTGCGAGCGCTGCTACCCGCCTCTATAATCCAAACTCACGGCGCATTGGTGTAGTTGGTTAACACGCTGCCCTCTCAAGGCAGAGATCACGGGTTCGAGTCCCGTATGCGCTACCAACTCTTCCCAGGTCAGCCCAAACAAAGGAAGTATTTTGCTGCCGAGGCAACAGCCCGGTGCCATTTCACTTCAAATTGATATGAAACAGGCCATTCCCCTGAGCACACGGATTGAGCGAACGGTTCGCCGATGGTCCCGGAAATCGTTTGGTCCCGGAGCAGTCGTCCTCTGCTTGTCGATCTTCTCATTGACGGTCTGCGGGCAATCGGGGCGCCGCTCGACGCCGGCGCCAAAACCGAGTCCGGAGCAGTCGCCCGCGAAATCAGATCGGTCGACGACGAAATCAGATCAGGAAGAGCAGACTGCGACGAATGGGAAAGTCGCGGACGGCGGCGAGACGATCGAAGGCGATGTCCTTACGGTCAACACCAACCTGGTGACAGTGCCGGTAAGGGTGATGGATCATGGCGGCAAGAATATTCTGAATCTGCAACGCAAAGACTTTCACATTTTTGAGAATGGCGCCGAACAACGCATCGCGTATTTTGCCACGGTCGATACGCCATTCACGGTCGTGTTGCTGCTCGACACCAGCGGCTCGACTGAATTCAAGATGGAAGACATCCAGAACGCGGCGATTAGTTTCGTCAATCAGCTCAAGCCTCAGGACCGCGTCATGGTGATGTCATTCGACGACAAGATTCTGACGTTTTGTGATCCGACCAACGATCGCGCAGAGCTGGTGCAGGCTATTCGGCAAACGAAAACCGGAGACAGCACGCGCTTGTATGATGCTGTCGAGCAGGTGATCCAACAAAAGCTCAGATCGATCCCTGGCCGTAAAGCGGTAGTGCTGTTTACGGACGGCGTAGACACAGCCAGCGGCCACGCGACCTACAAGAGCACCATCAAGTTGGTGCAAGAATCAGATGCCGGAGTCTATGTGGTCGCGTACGACACGTCGGGCGATCTCTTCGGCGGTGGCGCCAGCACCAAAACAGTGAACGGCGGAAGAATTCCGACTGGTGGGAGCGGAAACCCGAATCCAAACGGCGGCCGTTTCCCCAATCCAAATGGTGGTGGCGGATATCCGAATCCAAGCGGCGGCGGATATCCCAATCCAAGTGG
>DATANL010000217.1:0-1505 GCA_036266295.1 Pyrinomonadaceae bacterium
TCCGCCTTGTACTCGATGAGCGGATCGCGCTGGCCGTAAGCGCGCAGGCCGATGCTGTTCCGCAGGCTGTCCATGTTGTACAGATGCTCCTGCCACAACTTGTCAATGGCGCTCAAAATGGTGTAACGCTCGATCGACTTCAAGGCCTCGGGGTTTTCAAAGCTCACTTTCAGTTCGTAGGCCTTGCGGACGCTCTCGGAGATGAAATGGCAGACCGCAAATTGCGCCGGGCTTAAGCCGTCGAAGACCGAACCTGCCACCGGACTTTCGTTGCCCGCATTGGCGGCTTTGATAATCTCGGGCTCCGGCATCCCCAGTGGGAAAGTCAGATTCACCCAGTCCGCCAGGCCCCGAATATTCCATTCTTCCGGCGGTGTGTCCGGGGAAGCCAAGACTCTCACTTTCTCGATGACCACTTCCTCCATCACGTCCATCAGACGGTCGCGGACGTCGTCAGCGTGAATGATCTCGTTGCGGAAGCCGTAAATGACTTCGCGCTGTTTGTTCATCACGTCGTCGTACTCGAGCGTTCGTTTGCGGATCTGGAAGTTGTGTTGTTCGACGCGCTTCTGCGCAGTTTCGATCGAACGGTTTAACAACGGATGTTCGAGCTCCTGCCCTTCTTCGAGCCCCATCTTCTCCATGTATTTGACGATCTTGTCTGAGCCGAACAAGCGCATCAGATCGTCTTCGAGCGAGATAAAAAAGTGCGAGGAACCGGGGTCGCCCTGGCGCGCGCAACGGCCGCGCAACTGCCGGTCAATCCGGCGCGACTCGTGCCGTTCGGTCCCGATGACGTGCAGTCCGCCCAGGTCCGCGATCCCCGGACCCAGTTTGATGTCGGTGCCGCGGCCAGCCATGTTGGTGGCGATGGTGACCGAACCGCGTTGTCCGGCGCGCGCGACGATCTCGGCTTCCTGTTGATGATACTTCGCGTTAAGCACCGAATGAACAACGCCGGTTTTCTTGAGCAGGCGGGAGACGTACTCGCTGGTTTCGACGGCGATAGTGCCCACCAGGATTGGCCGGCCCTGGTTATGAATTTCGGTAATTTCCTGGATCACCGCGTGGAACTTTTCCCGCCTGGTTTTGTAAACGGTGTCGTGTTTGTCCTTGCGAGCTACCGGACGGTTGGTCGGAATTACCAGCACCCCCAGTTTGTAGATGTCGAGAAACTCGCCTGCCTCGGTCTCCGCGGTGCCCGTCATGCCGGCCAGCTTGTGGTAAAGGCGGAAATAATTTTGAATCGTAATCGTCGCCAAAGTCTGGGTCTCGCGTTCGATCTCGACCCCTTCCTTGGCTTCGACCGCCTGATGAAGCCCGTCGCTCCAGCGGCGCCCGGTCATCAGGCGCCCGGTGTGCTCATCAACGATGATGACTTTGTTTTCCTGGACAACGTACTGCACGTCCTTCTCGTACAAACAATAGGCCTTCAGCAACTGGGAGATCACATGAATCCGTTGCGCCTTTTGTTCAAACTCGTCCTGAACTTTGGATTTTGCTTC
>DATANL010000218.1:0-2993 GCA_036266295.1 Pyrinomonadaceae bacterium
ATGCCGCGCGTGGTGACCAGGTAGTCGATCACGCGTTGCGCGCGCGCCTGGGCCTGTGACGCACCAGCCTTACGCGACGGATAGACGAACACGTAGCCCTGCGATCCCGGTTCCTGCTGCAACTGAATCGCATAGTTGTCGAGTCGTGCCTTCTCGTCGTTACGCGCAATGTCATAGTACTCGTCGAACTTGCGCGGCTTATTCATGATCGGAATTGCGACCGAGCAGTTCGCCGGACACGGCACGCCAAAGCCGGTAAGGTTCACGTTAGCCTGAATAGTCTGGCCTGAACATCCAGTCGTATCGACAGTGATGCTCGGCGTTCCCTCGCCGCTCATAATCTTGCCGCATGAAACCGTCCACTCATACGAGGTCGTCATGCCCGGCGCGGGCCGGCCACCACTGGTCGTCGTTGATAAGGTCACGGTCTCCCCTTCCTTCACTGATTCGGGACAATTGATATTGACTGTCGGGCAAGCCGGTGGCGGCGGCGGACAATCGAGTACGACGATCGGCACGGATGAGAATGCGACGCAGTTAATATCTCTCCCGTCATCGACTTCAATGCTGGCCCGATAGGTTCCGGGAGCCAATCCCGTCAGGTCCCACGCTGGATTCGGCCCATCGCCTTTGATCTGGCCGCCGTTAACTTTCCATCGATAACGCAACGGCGCTCCGTCCGGCGATTTTGCGTTCGCCAATAGTTGAACCTGGGCGCCGCCTTCACAGGCTTTCACCACGTTCGGTTCGACGTTCAGCGAAAGCGTCGGCGGACCGGACGGACCGGAATATTGCTGCTTCTGCTTCTGGGCCCTCGCGGCCGGCTGGAGCAATAATCCAGCAGCGACTACGGCCATGATTAGAAAAAGCCAGAGACTCTTACGGGACATCGTGTTTACCTTTCAAAATTGGCGGCGCGTCCGGGCAACGGGCCGCGCCTGCCTGAGTTTTTTCGGGAAGCTTAGACCCCCGGCACCCCGAAACATCCAGAGATGACATTGAAGGGAAAAGGGGAATAAGAGCAAATTTCCGCTAACTCAGGGAAATGAATTGGCCAAACTACCCGATCACTGTCCAGGCTCGGCCCGGGGAAGCATCTGTAGAGATATTTACCACAAACTTCAGCCTGACCGCCAACCAAACTGCGCGCTCAAGCTTGACCGGAAGGTCACTGCTCGCGTTAGATTCTTAGCGATGCCAACCGTCCCTGTGCGCCTCAAAGCGCGCGCGCAAAGCTATGAAATAAAGGTCGGGCCCAATTTGTTGTCGTCGCTGGGCGGCGAAGCGCGTGCCTGTCTCGGCCCGGTCACGCGACGGGTCGCCGTGATTTCCAACAAAACCGTTTTCGATCTTTACGGCAAACTTGCCCTCGAGAGTCTTCGCGCCGCGGACTTCACTGTCATCCAATGGTTGATGAAGGACGGCGAGCAATACAAAACAGTGCGGTCGCTGGAACAGGCGCTCGCGTTTCTGAGCGCTGCCGGATTTGAACGCACCGACGCAATCGTGACGCTCGGCGGCGGCGTAGTCGGAGACCTCGCCGGTTTCGTGGCCGCAAGCTACATGCGCGGCGTGCCATTCATACAGGTTCCTACTTCCCTTCTGGCCCAGATCGATGCTTCAGTGGGCGGCAAGGTTGCGGTGAATCTGCCCGCCGGAAAGAATCTGGCCGGCGCGTTTTATCAACCACGGCTGGTTCTCATCGATACCGGGACGTTGCTAACTCTCCCGCAGCGCGAGCTGACCGCCGGCTGGTGTGAAGCAATCAAGCAAGGCGCCGTGGGCGATCGCAAGTTATTTGATCGAACTGTTCGGTTGCTGCGGCAATATGGCACTGACTTCAATCGGTCTGCAATTGACGAAGGATCGCAGACCGAAGTCTCGGCCACCCTTGCGGCCCACTGCCGGTTTAAGGCCTCGATTGTCGCGGGCGACGAACGCGAGGCGGCCAATCGCAACGATGCTCGCTCGCGAAAAATCCTGAATTTTGGGCACACGACGGCGCATGCCCTGGAAGCCGTCACCGGGTACAAGCGCTTCCGGCATGGCGAGGCTGTCGGCCATGGCATGCTCGTAGCCGGTGAAATTTCAAAAAATCTAGGCACGCTCGCAACCGAAGAGTTAGAATCATTGAGGCAAGCCGTTCGCTTATGCGGTCCATTGCCCGCGGCGAACGATATTGAAATCGATCAGCTCATCGCCGCGATGAAAGGCGATAAGAAATCCGTCGGCGGATCAATTAAGTGGGTGCTGCTCGCGAAAATCGGTCAAGGCCAGATCGTCGACGGTCGTGAGGTGAGTGCGGCCCTTCTGCGGAAGGCTTTGCGCGATGGACTCAAGCCTCGGCCATGATCGAGCAGGACGTAGGGTTGGAATTCTGATCGGATCCTACGACCTGGCTTCAACCCTCTGCGGTTTCAAAACGCATCATGAACTCTCTAACACCTAAGAACATTCACAGTGAACGCGGCGGGGCCCGCGTCAAGCTCATCGTTTTCCTGGCTCTGTTTGCAATCGTGATATATGCCGGCTATCTATATGTTCCGGTGTCGATCGATTCTTACTATTACAAAGACATCATGCAGAACATGGTGAACCAGGCCGCGGCCCAGGGCAGCGACCCGCGCTGGGTGAAAGATCAATTGCTGAAGAACGGCGCCGACTATCACGTGCCGCCGGACGCCACGATTGAGGCGTCGCAGCAGGACAAGCGTGTACAAGTCCACGTCAAGTTCACGCGCCCGATCGTTACGCCCGTCTACACGTACAACTACGAATTCGATCACACCGCGTCGAGCACGACCTTCCTGACAAAATAGTTAGAGTTTTCAGCGCGCAGCAATTTGGACGTGAGGATTAGCCTGCTGCATTGTTGTAACGCTGTATCTGCCGGTCCTTCTGCGTTCTGAACTTTAGCTTTCAGGCGGAATACTCAACTCGGATGTCTGGTGAATGCCCTGCGCGACTTCGGGAAGAATTCCTATGCGCCGATA
>DATANL010000219.1:0-3171 GCA_036266295.1 Pyrinomonadaceae bacterium
AGCTACGATCTACCTGGCGCGGGCGCCCAAATCGAATGCAGTTCTGACTGCGTATTCGGCGGCGCACAAAGATGCTGCTGAAACTTCACGTGAACCGGTCCCGCTGCATCTGCGCAACGCTCCCACTCCTTTGATGAAGCATCTCGGCTACGGGCGCGAGTACCGCTACGTTCACAGCGACGCCGCGGCGCAAGAGGAAATGTCTTGCTTGCCCGAGCAGTTGAAAGGCCGCACCTATTTTAACGATGAATTGACCACAGAGGACACAGAGGAAAGCAAAGAGCAAAGAGGTAATAGGTAAGGCGAAGAGACAAGAAGCATGAGCTTTCTATCGTCAGAAAAGCAGCTATCTTTTGATTTGCTTAGCCTTTGTTCTTAGCCCTGTGCTCTTTCTTCCTCTGTGTCCTCTGTGGTTGAAAATATGGACCCGAAAACCCAAAAAGAATTAGCGTTTCTGCACGACCTCTACATCGCGACCGACTGGGGCGAGCGCTTCGCGGAACTCGTGGACAAACACCTGGAGCTGCCACGTGAGGGACGCGTGCTCTATCTCGAGTCTGGGACGGGTAGTCATGCGCTCGCGCTCCGCGAACGCGCGGGAGCCAAGGTCGCGATTGTCTGCGCTGACGTTAATGATGAGTGTCTGGAGCTGGCCCGGCTGAAAGCGGCGGCGCTTCATGACAGCGCGGAATTTCAACGAGAAGATCCCCACGCGCTCTCATTTGCCGACGATCAATTTGATCTCGTTTTGGCAAACAATTCGTTTAGCAGACCGCAGGATTTGAAGACGAACCTGGCTGAAGCCGTCCGAGTCGCGAAGCCGGGCGCCACCATCACGTGGTGGTTGCCGACGGCGTCGAGCTTCGGTGAATTCTTTTCGATCTACTGGGAAGCGCTATTCAACGCCGGAACTGCCGACCACGGAATTAATGTCGAGCATCTGATCACCGACTTGCCGACGATTTCAGATGTGGAAAGATTGAGCGAAGCGGCCGGCATGGACGAGGTGACTTCCTGGACGGCGGTTGAAGAATTTGATTTCGCCTCAGGCAATGAGTTCTTGAATTCACCGCTGATCGCAGATTTTCTTTTACTCGGGTGGCTGCATTCAATTCCGGAAGAGATGCAAACGAAGGTAAGAGATGAACTCGGCAGCATAATTGACGAGGAGCGACATGCCGGCGAATTTACCCTCACAGTGAAGGCGACGTTGGTCGTGGGAAAGAAAGCGCGGGTTCAATAGTGGACGCCTCCGCCATCTGAACTCATCATCGCGAGCGCTGCGGGATTTCGTGCCGCTCGGGACGAAATGTTCATGGAACGAAAGACTATCGGCTAAAAAAAGCACAGGCGCGAAAGCTTTCCGCTTCGCGCCTGTGACTCAATATTAATCGTCCGTCTCTACACAGATCGCGCCTACGGCGCGTTGAATTCCCCTTAGTGTTCGATTCTCTTGGTTCCGTCGGCCTTCATCTGCTGGGCTCGGCGACGCGCTTCTTCAAACAGGGCTTCGTCATCGACCGATTCGAGTTTTGCCCGCTCGGTGCGATCGTCGCGGCTGGCATCATCGATTCCCTCTTTGAATGCCTTCTTGCTCTGGCCGAGCGCTCTGGCGAGTTGCGGCAGCTTGCTGCCGCCGAACAAGAGAAAGATCGCCGCGACGACCAGGATGATTATCGTCGGGCTCTCGATGGCAAACAGCAATACAGTCATAGGGGTTCTCCTTATTCGGGGCTCAGGCGCGCACGCACAATTCGCTGTGGCCGTCTGATTCGTAAAATAAATATTTGCGCCAGGTCTCGTCCGCGCGGCCGATGTAACGCATGATTTGCCGGTTGACGTGCAGCGAGAACGCGCGCGGCCGGCGCAACAGCTCCATCTTCGACTCTTCCGGCGTGCGATTGCCTTTCTTGTGATTGCAACGCTTGCAGCACGCCACCAGATTGTCCCACGACGACTCGCCACCGCGCGACCGGGGCACGATGTGGTCCAGCGTCAATTCAGACGGCGCGAACTGTTTGCCGCAATACTGGCAGCATGAATGATCGCGCAGCAGAATGTTCTTGCGCGAAAGCGATCGGCGCTCAAACGGAATGTGACGATATTCAGTCAACCGGATGACCGAGGGCGCGTGCATCTCGATTCTCTGCGAGTGCAACATGTGCCCATTGTGCTCTTCCATGCGCGCGACGCCTTTGAAAATCATGACCACCGCGCGCCGCTCCGTACACACGTTAATCGGCTCGAACGAGGCGTTTAGCACTAAAACTCGCGCGTTCATACTTGAGGCGATATTACGCGAGCCCAAAGGACAGTGTCAAAAATTAGTGTCGAATCCATTAATTTAAGTCATGGCCCGCGCGGCGGATCTTTTCACTCGCGTCGGGTCTTACTCACGTGCGGCAATCACGAATCATAGATGATATGGCGATCTCCTGGCACGCTCGCGGGCAGTTGATTTTGATTGATAGCGACGCAGTCGTGTGCTACAAGTCGATGCTATTCCATGCCCTCGCGCACGTTAAAGTCTCGCCGCGTGACACGGGCGATTTCCCGAATCGCCGCAATTCTGATTCTGCTGACGACGACAACGATCTTCGCGCACGGGCAACGACGCGGCTCGATTACCGGCAGAATTACTCCCGTCAACCGGGGCGTCGTAATCGTCGCGACCAATCAAGTCACCAGCCAGCAGACGAACGCCGAAACTGATGCGGCGGGAAATTATTCTTTGAGTGTGCGGCCCGGAGCGTATCGTCTCAGCGTCGAGTCTCCGTTCGCGGCCAGATTCGATAAGACGAAGAACTATGGCGCACACGCGCTGGTGCGTGAGGATTCGCTCGAGAATGTAATCGTCAGCGCAGGCCAGGCAACGCAGATCGATTTCGCAATTGAAAAGCTGGTCCCATCTCAGTTGGTCAACGTGCCCGCGCGCAGACCTTTGGGTGCTGCCGGAGGAACCAGCGTCGAGTCCGAAACGCAAACGCAATCCGATCGACGCGAAGTCCGCGATCGTTGGCGCATTGGCTTTCCCGAGTACGATCGCTACGGCGACAAGGGGGCACGCGGGCGCGACATTCCGTTTCGCCGCGGCCGTTGGTTCGACCCTTACCATCAAAGCTGGCTCAAAGGCGATTATCCGATCTTCGGCAACAAGGTGTTTATGATTTT
>DATANL010000220.1:0-8501 GCA_036266295.1 Pyrinomonadaceae bacterium
AAATGAACCAACTCCGCAGGTCGTGTGGTGTCCCGGCGGGACGAGCACGGGATCGGGCTCACAGTTCGGATCGTTAAAGGTGAACAGAAAGGGAGTGTTGTCGAAATCAACGAAGACCCCTCCCTGGTTATCGCTGACGACAGTGCCGGTAACGGTCGCCGTGAATGTAGCGGAATTCGAGCCATTGATTCCCTGCGGCGCCGTGAAAGTAACTTCCATGCTAAAGGGAATGTTGTAGGAATTGGGCGCGGTCAAAAGGGTGAGCGATCCCAGGTTATTAAAATTGGCGCCGGGGTTGGGAGCTGCGCCCAGACCGCGGAAGCCGTTTGCCGTCGTTCCGCTAAACGTTGAATTGCTGAAAGTCAATCCCGGCACGGTGGCCGATGCGCCGGGCGCACAACCAAGGCCAAAGCAACCATTCGTGAAACCCGATATGGTTACCTCGTCGGCGCGCGCCGTCTGCTGGTTTGCTGCGATTAAGAACATAACGGCCAAACCGAGCATTACATATCTCGCGGCCCTTGTGATTACTGACAACATGGATGTGGATCCTCCCTGACCCAAATTTCAAATTTAAGATCCTCGTTCGAGGCAAAACGACCGGGACACAGTCCGCGCACGGGGCAAGAGCACGCTCGCCGTCTTCTTCTCCACGTCGCCGGCTTTACACTCCTGCCCGCGCAAAAAGTAGAGTCCTACAAAGGTCCTTTGTCAGCTTAAAGATGTAATGCCGGAAAGTTTCCAGAAGTCTTCGGTAAAAGATGTTCGTGAAGTGGAACCAGCAGCGAGAGTGGAAGGATGAAAAGCCGGCGGAGCCGACGAATGGAAGTGGCCTACGGATTCATCGGAGATTATCCACTTGACGGCTCCGGCGATTCGTAACAATGCGAACAGAAAGGCCGAAGGCGTTTACTAACTCCCAGCCCAGGGTTGCGCGCGGCGCGCTACCCTGGGATAGCGCCACATCCATTGGTATCAACCCTGAAAGGGTTGTGATTTAAAACATCACGTGGCCGGTGAATTAGCGAACTTCAAGTTTCCTTAAACGCCGTCGGCGTTCTCATTCCGGCTTAAACTCCGGCGCATTGGGATCGTATGGCTTGCTCGGATCGATTCGTTTCCCATCGACGTACCACGCGCCCGGCTTGATGTCGCCAATGTGACGCAGCCGCCACCCGTCTTTGGTATTCACCCAGGTCTCAGTCTGAATCGCCTCAGTATCGACGCGCCGCAGCTGTCCCGCCTTCATCTGCATGCGCGACCAACGCTGATGCATCACCGCCACCGCGGTATCGCCGTGCACGTCGAGACTCTCAATCGTGTCCGACATGTTAATGTTGGACTTGACCTGCTCAAACCCGGCTCGTGAGTAATTAAGCGACGTTTCCAAATCCCACTTCTGCCCGTTCGGCATATCGACCGAAAAGTCTGAAGTCCGTATCGCCCTTAGCGCCTCAATGTCTTTGTTGCGTTGGGCCTCAGCAATCTTCGCGTACATCTCTTCCAGGGCCCGCCGCACCGGCTTCGACTTGTCCGCCACGACGACGCGATTGTCTTTAACTTTGATTTTGGTCGCCTGATTCTGATTGGTTGGCGTTTGCGGGTCCTGTAGCCGTGCCGCCTGCGCGAACAGAGTGACCGTCACGAAAGCGATACCGAGACTCGCGACCAGTAAGAAGTTCTTCATTTCAATTTCTCCGATCTTAGTAGTTCGGGCCGCGGGAAACGAGCATGATTCTAACCGCGCTGCTCAATGTTAGTGACGGAACGACCGTGTTTGTTTCTTGCTTTTTTTACTCACTCACTCGCCCGGCCATTTTAGAACGTCATCGATCGAGGTCACCGCGATCGGATGATAGGTCGGACGCGCGCGGCGGTAGATCGCGACAGCGCGAGCTTTACCCTCGGGGGTCTTCGCTAGCTCTTCGTAAAGCGGCTTGATGAATTTGCGGCGGCCGATCGTCATGAGGAATTCTTCGAGGCGCGGGTACGCCGGTTCATAACGATTGCGAATCGACATCAACAACCATTGAAACGCGATTTCGGAATTGCCCGAACGCGTAAAGTGAAACGCACGATCGAGGGCACCCATGCTTTGAGCAGCGGATTCTGAGCTCTCTGGGACCGACGCGGGAGACCTCAGAACGGTCTGGACCGATTGCAGAAAGTGCAACCATTCCTGCGTGGTCCACTTTGCAACCGGCATTTGCGCCGGCTTAATTTTGCTTTCGAGCCAAAGGAGGGCTTGCTCTTGGACCTTTGCAAACGCGGGTGACGAAGGCTGCGGCGCACTGGCCGGAAGGCCCGGTTTATTGATCCATTCATCGACGGGCACTTTCGCGGCGAGCGCGGGGTTCTGGTTCAGCAGGTTCTGCTTCAAATAATCTTCGAATTGATCGGTGGTGATGCTCTGGAAAGCAAAGTGATCGAAATAGCTCTTCAGGAACTGATCGAACCGCGCGCGGCCGAAGGTCTCTTCCAAATGACGCAGGAAGAGCGCGCCCTTCTCATACGGAATGTCGGTCGAACCGTCATCGGGATCGCGGCCTTTCAAATCGATATGCAGAATCTCATCGCGATCATCCAGGCTGGCAATCTCTTCCTTCAAGTCGCGCAAACCTAAAGCGGCTTCCATCTCTTCACGCGAGCGGCCATACACAGCTTCGAGAATCCGGCGCTCGAGATACGTGGTGAAGCCTTCGTTCAGCCAGAAGTCACGCCAGGTCGCATTCGTCACCAGATTGCCCGACCAGGAGTGCGCGAGTTCGTGCGCGATTAACGAGACGAGACTCTTGTCGCCCGCGAGCATTGTCGGAGTCGCGAAAGTGAGCCGCGGGTTCTCCATGCCGCCGTAAGGAAAACTGGGCGGCAGGATCAGAATGTCGTAACGGCCCCAGCGATACGGCCCATAAAGATGCTCGGTGGCGACGATCATTTTTTCAGTGTCGCTGAGTTCGCGCGCCGCGAGTGCGAGTGTGGGGGGCTCGGCATAGACGCCCGTGCGGGGACCGAGCGACTGGAACTGCAAATCACCAACGGCCAGCGCTATCAGGTAAGAAGGAATCGGCTGGTCCATACGGAAGCGATAGTCGCCGTCATGCGCCGGCCCGGACAGGTTCTCGGCGCTCATCACGGCGAGCAGATTGCGCGGCGTGCGCACGTGCGCCGTGTAAGTAACGCGGACCCCGGGCGAGTCCTGCAAAGGAATCCAACTGCGCGCATGAATCGCTTCCGATTGCGTAAACAGAAAAGGACTCTTCTTGCCGGCGGTCTGCGCCGGAGCAAGCCATTGCAGTCCCGAAGCGCCGGGCGAGGTCGAGTAATGGATGCGCACGCGCGTAGCTTTCGCGGGCAGAGTGATCGTCAACGGCGTGCCCAGAAACTTGTCCGATTCGCCCAGCTTGAAAGTGCCTACTTCATAACGCACGCCGTCCGCTGACGTCTCGACTGTGTCGATTTTCAAATCGCGCGTGTCGAGAATCAACGGTTCGTTTTGCGAGTTACGCTCGATAGTCAGCGTCGCTGAGCCTTTGAGAATCTTTTGCTCGAACAACACCTGCCAGTCGAGATCGACATGCCGCACGCGCACGGCCGCAGGGTTGGAATACGAATGATAGTCTTGAGCATTCACGGCGGAAACCAGGTTGGTAACGACGACGATGGCAAAAAGAAGACGGTACATCATACTTCACAGATTACTAGGATCGGTGTCAGAACCGCGAGCGGTAGCGACCGGATCAGGGGGCACCTTGGGTTCAGAAATGCAGCGCGCGGTCGCAAAAAGGTTAGCGGGAATGACAATCATGAAGAGCACTCCGACATCTCTAGATTCCACGGATATTGATTTCACGCGTGCGCCGTGATTGAAACGTTCAGGATGTGTTCCTGTCCCCGCGGGGGACAAATTCAATAGCCGGTGGCAACGCCACCGGATCGCGAGTCAAATAATTTATGCGACCCTGAAGGGGTCGGATTCAGCTCCACAGATAACGCTCGTCATATGTCATGCCGTACTCATCAAGAAATGCGATCAACTCCTCTTGAAATGTCCGTTGGTGATGATGCTCCTTCTGTGCGGCAATGTATTTCGTGATTTCCCGAATGTCACACTGACGAATCGAAAAGGCGCCGTATCCATCCTGCCAGTGGAAATTCCGAAAGCTTCTCTCTTTAGTCTTAATCCATGAAGAACTGTTTTTCTTTATGTCCTTCATCAAGGAACTCAGCGGAAGGTTCTTTGACTGTGAAATGAGCAAGTGGACATGATCGGCGGTGCCACCGGCAGCAAGCAGAAGTCATTCATGCTTTTTTAGAATGCCGCCAATGTAGGCGAACAGCTCGGGTTCGATCTCAGGTGTGATCAGCGGCTCACGGTTTTTAGTTGAGAAGATGATGTGAGCGAGCAGACTGACGAGTGTTTGAGCCATGTGTGCGTCCTTTTATTCGACCCTTTCAGGGTCGGGAATCTTGTGCGGATGGTATTCCGTGGGCGAGTGCCCACGGCTATTAGATTTCACGCCTTCGGCGTGAAGACAATCCCATCATGCCGTGATCGGTTGATCGCTGTCGCGACGGCGTGAAAACCTTCGGGCTCACTTTCTCACCACCGTGATCGTCACACTCGACGGATACTGCTTCGAATGATGCACGACGTTGTGCGCCACGACTCCGGTCGTCTCGTCGTAATTATTGCCGCCGGTGTTCAGGTTGCGATCGAAGCGCGGGAAGTTGCTGCTCGAGATTTCGATGCGCACGCGGTGGCCGGCTTCGAAGAAGTTGCTGGTGTTCATCGGTGAGAAGCTGAATTTATAGACCTCGCCGGGCTTCATCCACACCAGCGGCTTGTCGTAGCCGTTGCGATAACGCAATCGCTGAATCGTCTCGTCGAGATTGTAAGCGCGGCCGTCGGGATAGACGTCGATCAGCTTCACGGTGAAGTCGGTGTCCTTCACGTCGGATGAAACGTAGAGCGTGACTTCGATTGGGCCGCTGAGTTCGATTCCCTCTTTCAAAGGCTCGGTCGAATAGACGAGGATGTCGTTGCGCTCTTCCATCTTCCTCTGGTCCCACGCGCCGCCCTGCACCGCGTTGCCGGTGCAGCAGACGTTGCCGCCGTAAGACGGCACGGGATTCATCGGATCGTAATCGAATTTGTCTGGCGCATCGTTCGCCGGCGCCGACGCCAGCAGACCGCCGTCGCCGTTCAGGCTGTTCGCCTTGCCGTTACTTGATAAAAAGAAAGTGACGGGTTGCGCGCCTTTCGGTGGCCAGGTGTCGGACGCCTGCCATTTGTTGATGCCCATCGTGAAGTAGCGCACGCGCGGGGTCTTCTCAAGCATGCCGTTGTTCTCGCCCTTGAGAAAACGATCGAACCAACCCCAGGTCAGTTCGTCATAGTTCAAACGCGCGTCGCCCATGCTGCGCTCGCCGACGACGGTGTTTTCAGTCGCACGCTTGTAACCGCAATGAAGCGTCGGCGCAATCACGGCGTATTGCTGATTTGCGATTTCGCCTTTCGCGTGATTGCGAACAAAGTTATACGCGGCGAGGTTTGGACCAACCGAGACGTCGTACCATGACATGAACCAGAAGCCGGGCACGTTGATGTTCATGTTGTCGTGGAACAAGCCTCCGCGGAACCACGCCGGATCATTCGGAGCTCGCTTGATCATCGCGCCTCCGGTCGCCACCGGCATATTGTCAGCAAAGATTCCTTTCGGGCCATCGACCGCTTTTAAGATGTCCATCTCTGGCAGGTGACGCAGAGCTTGCGACCAATCGACTGGCGGTTGCTGTTGCGCTAAGTCGAAGGACTTTGAAGCGCGAATCAAATCTTCCTGCGAGGTGTTAGGTGGAAACATCGGACGCACCTGGTTCTGCTCGCCGTTGATCCATGCGATGAAGAGCATCTGCACCGCGCCACCGCGATACCAGTTGCCTTGTTCGAAGTAAGGTGCGACCCGGCCCACGCCCGCGCCGAAACCCTGCGGAATGATCGCTGCCAGAGCCGGATTGCCTTGCGCCGCGACGGCTAGTTGCCATTCCGCAGTGGAAGAGCAACCAATCAAGCCGACCTTGCCGTTGGACCATCGCTGTTTCGCGATCCATGAGATCGCGTCGTCCCCGTCTGAGATTGGCGGTCCGAGGATGTCGTAATTCCCTTCCGAGAAAAAATGACCACGCTCATTCATCTGCACGTAAGCGTAGCCGCGCTTGACCGCGTCGAGTTCGGTGCTCATGTCGCGCGGTACGCCGTTGCGTACGTCCCAGAAATTAAAGTTGTAGGGCGTGCGCGAAAAGACCGTCGGGTATTTCTTCGAAGTGTCTTTCGGTCGATAGACGTCCGCGGCCATCCGCTTGCCGTCGCGCATGGGCACCATCACCTTGCGATCGATGACGGCAATCGATTCAAGTTCCTGCTCGCGCTGGTTGCGCTGCGCGATCTGCTCCGGCGTCAACCCGGCGCGCTGCTGGGCATCGCTGCGGTAATCGACCGAGGACAGACTGAACACGATGGTCGGTGCGATGACGATGAGCGAAAGCACAGTGCGTGCGCGCATAGTTGTCTCCTGGTGGTTTTGGTTTCGACAAGACTCCGACGTGCGGCTCGGAATAATACTGCTTTACCACTTCAACGCCCAAAGTTTGTTTTGCGAGACCGGCACGACTTGTTCAAGAGTCACGCTCATTTTCCCCGAGAGCCTGGGTGCTGGGAACGCGGACGCCCTCGTCCGCAACTGCCAACTAGCGTGAGCCAAGAGCCGACGATTTCCTCCCCACCCGGTCGCTTCGAATGAAGCGGACGAGGGCGTCCGCGTTCCCAGAGCATTAGCGTCTGATAAATACTCCGCGTTTCGTCCGCAAATTTCTGTCAATTAACGGAAAAGTCATAGCCAAAACAACTTAATTTTACTAGTATGCGTGCGGCCGAGCTCATCAGCGGCTGATCTGAGTGCTGGTCTTCCTCGACGACCGGTGCGCTAAGAGAACCCGACAACCCGTTAGTTTCCGAAGTCCACGAATGCGCATGCTGCTGCGAATTCTGAAGTCTGGTCCGCGCAAGTCTATGCGTCTCACAACGATTACACAGGAGAAATCTAGATGCAGAAACGCAAGGTTGCGAACCTAACCAGAGCGGTTTTGGCGTTTGGTTCAGTTCTGTTTGTTCTCACGATTGCGCTGACGACGGCCACCATGACGCCGTTGAGCGAAGGCTTCGAAGCGGGCGGCAAAACTGCTTACGCCGCGGGCAATGTCACGCTGGGAACCGGCTCGTGGTTCATGGACGACGCACTCACCGGCAATCTCTCAACTGATCACAAAACGGGATCATATGCGGCGCGCGTGCGGAACGTCGGGCTGGTCCACATGAACTTCAATAAGACCGGCGCGGGCACGGTCTCGATTCAACATGCAGTTTACGGCACCGATGGATCGAGCACGTGGCAGTTGTGGTCATCGACTAACAACGGCAGCTCATGGACGCAGGTCGGCTCGACGGTCACGACGAGTTCGACGACGTTGCAGACCGCGACGTTCACCGTCAACAACGCCAACGCTATTCGCTTTGAGATTCGGAAAATATCAGGCGGCGCCAATCGCATCAATCTCGACAACATTTCGATTGGCGATTATTCCGCGGCGACGCCGACGCCCACTCCGTCACCGACGCCGACGCCCAGCGAGCACTTGACGATGGGCAATCCCAGCAACGCCGTTCATAACGTGCTGCTTCCGAATAATTATTTGATGGAGAAGCCGCAATATTCACTCTCGTACAACCGGGACACGGGTGAAGCCAATTGGGTGAGCTGGCACTTGAGTTCCGCATGGCTCGGCAGTGCGGCGCGGCAGAATGATTTTCGGGCTGACACGACGCTGCCCACCGGTTGGTATCAGGTGCAAGCGACCGATTACTCAGGTTCGGGATTTGACCGTGGTCACATGTGTCCGTCAGCCGATCGCACCATCACGGTGGCGGACAATTCGGCCACGTTCCTGATGACGAACATGATTCCGCAACTGCCGGCGAACAATCAGATCACCTGGGCCAATCTCGAAAACTACTGTCGCAGTCTGGTCACGGCGGGCAACGAACTCTACATAATTTCCGGCGGCTGGGGTTCGCAGTTCTACATCGCCAACGGACACGTCAACGTGCCGCAGGACACCTGGAAAGTAATCATCGTCCTGCCGAACGGGTCGAACGATGTTTCGCGGGTCACGACCGGGACGCGCACGATCGGGGTTTGGGTGCCGAATTCCGGAACTGTGAACAGCGATTGGAAGACTTATCGGGTCAGCGTCGATCAGATTGAAGGATTGACCGGGCTTGATTTCTTTTCGAATGTACCGGCATCAATTCAGAGTGTGATCGAATCGACGGTTGACGCGCAGTAAGCGGTCTGTCTCAATCCTCTTCTCCCTCTGGGAGAAGATACAAGGGGCAAGGGGATGAGGGCCTAGGCCGTCGTCAACAACTCGACGAACTGCGAGAGGTG
>DATANL010000221.1:0-2487 GCA_036266295.1 Pyrinomonadaceae bacterium
CCGTGAGGGAGGCCTGATAATCAAGGTCGTCCTCCCTTACGGTCGGGCCTCTGACACAACGAGGAGCATGAAAGAGAGACTGCTTAAATTTTTAGCGTGTCCCGCCTGCGATGGGCGGATCATTCTGGCTGATGCGGCCGAATCGGAGGGCGGCGAGATCATCGCCGGTCAACTCGATTGCGTCGCATGCAAGCGAGCTTATCCAATCCTGCGCGGCGTGCCGCGGTTTGCCGACCTGGCGGAAGTTGGCGAAGAGAAAGCGGCGATCGCCGCCGGCTTCGGTTGGGAATGGAAGCAGTTTACGCAGCACGATGAAAAGTACGGCGACCAACTGTTAGGTTGGTTGAATCCGGTCCAACCGGAGTTCTTCAAAGACAAGATCGTGTTGGATGGAGGTTGCGGCAAAGGCCGCCACCTCACGCTGGCTGCTGAGTGGGGTGCGCGTGACGTCGTTGGCATTGATCTGAGTGAGGCGGTCGATACGGCCTTTGAGGCGACTCGATCATCGCCCAATATTCACGTGGTCCAGGGCGACATTTGCCGCTTGCCGTTGGCGCGCGCGTTCGATTACGCGTTCAGTGTCGGCGTTTTGGATCATCTGCCGGATTCAGTTGAAGGGTTCAGATCGTTGGCGTCGAAGGTCAAAGCCGGCGGGCACGTTTCCGCCTGGGTCTACGGCGCAGAAAACAATCGATGGATTACCGGGCTGGTTAATCCGCTGCGCGTGCATTTCACTTCGCGGCTCGACCCGCGTACACTTTTTCATCTTTCAAAGATACCGACCGCAATCCTCTTTCTGGCCACGAAATTGATTTACGGACCACTCAGTAAAATCGGGAAAGGCGGCGCAGCGCGCAAGTTGTTCTATGGCGATTACCTCGCTTCGCTTTCGCGTTTCGGCTGGCGCGAGCACCACGTCATCGTTTTTGATCATCTGGTGGCCCCGACCGCGCATTACTTTACCCGCGAACAATTCGAACGGTGGTGGACGGGAATTGAAGCGCGTGAGGTGAAAATTGGCTGGCATAACAAGAACAGCTGGCGGGGGTTCGGGCGAGTGAAAAATTTTTCCGGGGAGACATCTGCGTAGTTGAAGACCAACGAAATAACAGAAGCGCTACCGCGCGAGATGATGCTGCACACCTACCCGATTCTGTTCGAGGTGGAAGAATCGCACTGGTGGTACATTGGTCGTCGCCGCATCATTGCGAGTTTTGTAAAAGCGATCTGCGATCAAGTCAAAGATCGGCGCGCGCGGATTCTCGACGTGGGCTGTGGCACTGGCGCGAACCTCGTGCGGCTCTCCGACTTTGGCGATGCCGAGGGCGTGGATATCTCTCCGGACGCTCTGAAGTTCTGCCGCGAGCGAGGCCTGAACAACGTGAAGTTAGGTGCGGCTGAGAGTTTGCCTTACCAGGATGGTGAATTTGATTTGGTGACTGCCTTCGATGTCGTCGAACACATGGATGATGACATCGCCGGTTTGCGCGAGATGCGTCGCGTGCTGCGTCCCGACGGGCGCGTGCTTTTGTTCGTGCCCACTTTCATGTTTCTTTGGGGCGTCCAGGACGACGTCAGCCACCATCGACGCCGCTACCGGCTGAGCGATTTGCGGCAAATCGTCACCGCAGCTGGATTCGAAGTCGAGCGCACCACCTACGCAAACATTACGTTCTTCCTGCCGGTGCTGCTCGTGCGGAAGTTCATGCGCTTGACCGGAATTCGCACCGACACCGAGAACAGCATCAACATCTCCGCATTCAACGGATTATTCGGGGCCATCCTGGGCGCCGAACGACACTGGCTGCGTTATTTGAATATTCCGTTTGGCGTTTCGGGATTGTGTGTAGCGCGGCGAGTCGACTAGGCGCTCTGCTCTTTCAACAGCTCTTGTAAGTACTCGGTCAACGTCCCCAGCGTGGAGAACGGGCTCTTTTCCTTCGACAAGAGATCTTCGTCGGCGATGGTGATGTCGGTGCCGAATTCGGCGTTGATCTTCTCTTCGACTTCCATAATCAAGGTCACGAAATCCAGCGATTCCAATTTGCCTGAGGAGCCATAAAGCGGAGCGTCTAGCGACTTTTCGACATGGACTCCGGCGGGCAGCTGCTCATTCAAATCGTCAATCGCGGCAAACACTGCTTTGGTGATTCGTTCGTCGGCGGGCATTAGTTTTCCCTTTCAGACTGGCGATTCTAGCTTAGCGGCAGGAGAGTTCAAAGAACCGCAGACCGGAGCTGTCGGCGAAAACGCCTTGTGATTCCGCCAATCTCGCTGTTATACTGCGATTGCTTACCTTTGTTGGGCAACCCGCCCGACAGTTGCTTCGTAACCCAACCAGGCTGAAGTAGGTGAGTGAAGATTTTTGACGCCGGCGTTTTGTCGGCCTTGAAGAACCGCAACCGGGTTTCAGAGCGCGTTTGTTAGGACGCAACGCTCCCTGGTCATGTCCAATGCGACAGTCGCGGTTAATGGAGTTTCCTTTTT
>DATANL010000222.1:0-4947 GCA_036266295.1 Pyrinomonadaceae bacterium
TGAGTTGCTCCAGTCAAGTGCTTTCGGTGCAGGCTCTTTTTGGAGGGCTGGGAAGCTCTGAGCTTGTGTCAGAACCGCGAGCGGTAGCGACCGGATCAAGAAAACCTCTGTTTTTGCGGCCGCACTTGATCCGGTCGCTACCGCTCTCGGTTCTGACACAAGCTTCAAAAACAAGTATTTTCTTGACAAGTTTGGCTCAACCAGTCAAATTGGAAGTGTGGCAAGCGGGGTCCACCAACCACCTATCCCGCAACTGGCCGGCGTTCTGACGGCCGTCTAATTCCAGCGCCTTTGTCCTGTTTGTGCCGCTCGACGTGAGCGTGCCCAACCCGCGCCCGCCTCAATTTCCCGAGTGGTCTGCGCTCCCGACACCGGATTTGTTTATCGATTTATACGAATGGCACTTTCATCAATTGAATCTACCCCGCCCGCAACTTTGCTCATCGTCGACGATGATAGTTCGGCGCGTGAAGGTCTGCGCACCATCTTTGAAACCGCAGGCCACAAAACCTTAACTGCTAACGATGCGCCGGCGGCTTTGCGTCTGCTGCGCGAGCAGTCGTGTGACCTGGTAATGCTCGACGTGGAGCTGCCGGACGTCGACGGGCTCGCATTTTGCCGTTTGGTGCGGGCGCAACCGACTTTGAAGCAGTTGCCGCTGGTTGTCTTTTCGGCTAACGACAGTGAAGGACGAAAAGTCGAAGCCTTCACCGCCGGCGCGGATGATTACATCGTCAAGCCGGCCAGTCCCGGGGAACTGATCTCACGAGTTAATTCTCATCTGGGAATTGCGCAACGCGAATCGGAACTGCGCGGTACAAATCGCGAGTTGAGTTTTCTTGCGGACCTCGGACGCGGTTTGTTGCGCACTTTGGAACCTGAACAAGTTGCTCGTCGGGTGGCCGGAGCGATGTTCGAAGGAACCAATGCCGCGATGGCAGCCTGCGCGATTCGCAACAACGGCAAAGGTCTCGCCGTCTGCGTATTCGATCGCGAAGGCAGCGCCGGCAGTGCCACGCTGATTCATCAGAAGCGCCTCGAGAAATGGTTGTCTTCATCGCGATCGCAGTCTGCCGTGCGCATCACGACGCCCAAAGAATTTTTGTTTCGCAATGTCGAACACCAGGTTGAATACCTCGTGCCGATCGGCTTCGGCGCAAAGAATTCCGGCGCGCTGCTGGTCGCATTCAGCGATCTGGAAGATTGCACGGAAGTCGAATGCGGCTTAGTTGATGCGGCAGCGCAACAAGCTGCTTTGGCGGCGCAGATTTCGCGCCTGTATCTGAAAGCTCGTGAGTCAAACGCGACGCTGGCGCAGGAGGTCGATCGGCGCACGGCTGAAGCCGAGCAGCAGCAGCGCTTCACCGAGGCGATCATCGACTCGCTGCCGCTCTCGCTGTATGCGATTGATCGTGAGTATCGCATCGTCGCCTGGAACCGCAATCGCGAGTTAGGTGAATTGGGTCTGCCGCGCGGGCTGGTGCTCGGCCGCAACATCTTCGAAGTCCTGACCAAGCAGAACCGCGAAAAGCTCGAGCGCGAATTTAGCCAGGTGTTCATGACCGGTGGCATTCACCGGATTGAGCAGGAAGCGGTAAGCAGCGACGGCGAAACGAATAATTGGTTGATTAGCAAGATTCCGATGCGCGCCGGCGAAGACGGCGAGGTCACGCATGTGATTACTGTCGGCGAGAACATCACGGCGCGCGTCAAAGCCGATCGCGCAGTCGCGCGTGCAGAAAAACTGGCCGCGGTCGGACGCCTCGCTGCCGGCGTGGTGCATGAAATCAATAATCCTCTGGCGACGATTGCGGCGTGTGCCGAATCGCTGGAGAAGAGAATCGACGAAGGCGCGTTTGCCTGTTCGCAGGATGCAGACGATCTGCGTGAGTACCTCGGGCTGATTCGAGAAGAAGCCTTCCGCTGCAAGACGATCACCAACGGTCTGCTGGACTTCAGCCGTCTGCGCGCCGGTCAGCGGGCGCCGGTTGATATGAATCAACTTATCAAGACGACTGCTCGGCTGGTTACTCATCAACAGCGCGGCGAGCATATCCAGATCGAAATCGAGGCAGAAGAATTGCCGATGGTTTCCGGCGACATGGGCCAACTGCAGCAGGCTGTCGTGGCTTTGGCGACAAACGCGATCGATGCCATGCCCGACGGCGGAACCTTGACGCTGCGCGGGATTCATTCCGGATCGCGTGTGCTGGTCCAGGTCAGAGATACCGGCGTCGGCATCGCGCCGGAAAATATGACAAAGATCTTCGATCCTTTCTTTACGACCAAGGACGTGGGGAAAGGCACGGGTCTCGGACTGGCAGTCTGTTATGGTATTTTATCTGATCATGGAGGTCGGCTGGACGTTCGCTCCAGCGTCGGTGCAGGCACGACCTTCACGATTACGTTGCCGGTTGCAACTGATTAGTACCATCCAAAGTGCGGGGTAATAACAGGTGAACGAACAACGTGACGCGCGATTATTGATCGCCGAAGACGAAGCAAACCTCCGGCTCGTCTTACAAAAAGAGCTGCAAAGACTGGGTTATCGAGTCCAGGCCGCTCCTGACGGTGACGCCGCGCTGCGCAAACTCGAAGAGAGCAACGTCGATGTGCTGCTCTGCGATATCAACATGCCCAACATGGATGGCATGGAGTTGCTGCGGCGCGTGCACCAACGGCCGAATCCGCCGGAAGTGATCATGCTGACCGGCCAGGGCACGATCAAAACCGCGGTCGAAGCCATGAAGCTCGGCGCCTACGATTACCTCACCAAGCCATACAGCATCAACGAACTCGACGTGCGCGTTCGGCAGGCGTGCGAGAAGCGCAACCTGCGTGTCGATAATCAGCGTCTGCGCGCGCAGATTGAACGGAAGACGCCGCTGCCGGAAATCATCAGCCAGTCACGACAGATGGCCGAAGCCATTCGTCTGGTCGAACGGGTGGCGCCGTCTGAGGCATCGGTTTTAATCACCGGCGAATCGGGCACCGGCAAAGAACTGATTGCGCAGGCGATTCATCGGTTGTCGACTCGCGCCGGTGGCGCGTTCATCGATCTCAACTGCGCGGCGTTTCAGGAATCGTTGCTCGAATCAGAGTTGTTCGGTTACGAAGCCGGCGCGTTCTCAGGCGCCAAGGCGCGCAAACTCGGATTGATTGAGCTGGCTGACGGGGGCACCTTGTTTCTCGATGAAGTCACCGAACTGCCCGCCGGGCTGCAAGCCAAGCTGCTGCGCGCGATCGAAACGCGCACGTTCTTTCGCGTCGGCGGCGTGCGTAAGGTCGAGGTGAATGTGCGCATCGTGGCGGCGACCAATCGCAACCTCGACACGATCGTCAACGACGGTACGTTCCGCGCCGACCTGCTCTATCGCATCAACAGTTTTCAGATTCATCTCGCGCCGTTGCGCGAACGGCCGGACGATATTGAGCCGCTGATGAATCACATGCTGAAGCAACTCGGCGGCGCGAACCCGCCCGAGGTCAATCCGGACGCACTCGAACGGATGCGTTCATATCAATGGCCGGGCAATGTCCGCCAGCTTCGCAATTGTTTGGAGCGCGCGGTGTTGCTTTCGAACGAAGGCGTGATCACTGCCTATGAGTTGCCTCCGGAAGTCGCGCGCTTGAATGGATCGATGCCTTACGCTCCGGTGCCCCCGGCGGCCTTTCCGGAAGCGGTCGCGCCAGGCGCAGTTGCCGCCGCGGGAAATACCGGATCGCTGCGCGACGTCGAGAAGCAACAGATCATCGCGGCATTGGAAAAAGTCGGATGGCATCGCGGCAAGGCCGCCGAGATATTGGGCATCTCGCCTTCGACTCTTTACCGCCGTCTGCGTGATTACGATCTTGAAGGAAGATTGAGGTAGGAGCGCCGAGGGAGCGCCGACATCCTTGTCGGCGGTTCGCGCGCATCCTGCGCGCACTCTTCGAAGAAAAGACCGGCAAGGATGCCGGTGGCCCGCAGGCAGGGATGCCTGCACTCCAAAAATAAAAAAGCCGCGGAGGGAATCCGCGGCTTTTATTTTGACAAATCGCGAAGCTATCTTCAGTCGGTTATCTTCGCCTGCTTCTTGCGCTTGCGGCTGTAGTAGAGTCCCGCCAAACCTGTTCCCAACAAAACCATCGTCGTCGGTTCGGGGGTTGCGGTCGGCTTCGTCGTGAATTGAAAGACGATGCCGTCGTTCCAGAAGTGACAATCAGGATCTAATCCGAAGGCGATGTCGCCGCCGTTCATGAAGTAGGCGCTCAACACCGAAAGCTGATCAGCCGTGAAAGTATAAACGTAAGTCCGTGCCGTGGTCGTGAACGACTGCGACGTCAGAAAAGTATTTTGCGTCCCGGCCGAGACCAGAGGATTGTTCGCATAGCGCGTTCCGGCAAAGTCGTCGTTGATGTCGGTGACCGGTGTCTGGCTCGTCGATGCATCCTGAAATGAACCTACGCCGGCATTGCGCGCAGTGTCGAGCAAATGGATGAACAACCGGTTAGCGTTGGTGTCCCAGTTGCTGATGTTACGAATGGTAAGGGTCGCGCCCGTGATGGTCTGGCCCGTCAGATTCACACCGCCAACACGCCACGTGTAAGCGTAGTGGTGATCAAGATTGAATTGGCTTGGCCCACCGCTTCCCTGGTTGGCGCCAGTCGCCGGCGCGGTAAAAGTGATCGTGTCTGCCGACGCGGTAGCGGGCAAGGCAAATACGACGGCAGCAGCGATCATGAGTAATAGTGTTCGCATGTAATTAGCAGGAGCTTCTCGTGTTTCCTCCACGCTCTAAGAAATGGCTAGTAGGTATACATTTCCACGAAGGAGCGGCTTTTTTCATTGCCGCGGCGGGGGTTTGCCCAAAAAGTCTAGTCTTGCCAAGTCCGCGCAGCGGACGAGTGAAAGTAGCCCAGCACTTCAGTGCTGGGAACCGGAGGGCGACGTCCCCCAGTCCGCGA
>DATANL010000223.1:0-8179 GCA_036266295.1 Pyrinomonadaceae bacterium
CCCCCCCACAACTCTTTTTAAATTGCTTTTCGGTCTTCGGTAGCTTCAGGGGAAAACGACATGGCAGTGACGATGATGAGCCAGGATTTGGGAATGAGCAGCGGGTTCTCCGAACCGACCCAATCCTGCAACATCAGCGAACTTTGTCGCAGCGACGAAGCGGAAGTCGTCGAGTTTTTGTCCGCGCGTCCGCTGCATACGGTTTTTATGCTGGGTTTGATTCGCGATAACGGATTGCTCAGTCCGCGCAATCGCGGTTCGTTCTATGGCTCCCGCAATTTCACCGGACAACTCGAAGCAGTCGCTTTGATCGGTCATGCCACGATGGTCGAGGCGCACACCGAAGATTCGCTGGTCAGCTTCGCGCGGGTCGCTCGCAATTGCGGAAGCGCCCATTTGATTCGCGGCGAAGAGCAATCGATCAGAGTCTTCTGGACCTATTATGGAGGCGGCTCAACCCAGCCGCGTTGTGTAGCTCGCGAGCACATGTTCGAACTTACTGAACCGGCGTGTCCGGTCGAGAATGTCAATTTGCGGCCGGCCACTATGGAGGACCTCGAGAAGGTCGTCGCGGTTAATTCCGCCATGGCCCAGGAAGAAGGCGGCAGCAATCCACTCAAGCGCGACCCGAGCGGCTTTCGCAATCGCACGGCGCGGCGCATCGAGCAAAACCGCGTGTGGGTGCTGGTCCAGGAAAACCGTCTCATCTTCAAAGCTGATGTAGTCAGCCAAACACCCGCGGCCACCTACCTCGAAGGCATCTATGTCCATCCGGCAGAAAGACGGCAGGGTCACGCGGTGCGATGCCTGACCAGGCTTTCGTCAATTCTGTTGGCCGACACGAAATCGATTTGCCTCACGGTCAACGATCTTAATAAGAGCGCCGTCGCGCTCTATGAAAAAGTCGGTTTCAAATTTCATAGTAATTACGAAACTATCTATCTCCGCTAACCAGGCACAGGTCCCAACGTGGAAGCTACCGCCCGAATAACTAGTCAAGCCAGATTGTCCGACGCCTATCGCTGGATCATCGTCGTGGCCGGCGCTGCGTCGCTGATCGCCGCGACGTTCCTTTTGCGAGCGCCGAAGTTCGACTTGAGACTTCTGATCCTGGCTACCATCATGATGGTGGTCAGCGCTCGCTTCTCAGTCCAGATCCCCCGCGTCAACACCAACATCACGATTTCAGATACCTTCATCTTTCTGGTCCTGCTGGTTTATGGCGGAATGGCTGGAATTCTGTTGGCCGCAATTGAAGGCCTCTTCTCAGCCTTGCGCATTAGCCGAAAGCCCCTAACCATCGCCTTCAATTCGGCGATGATGGTCTGTTCGACTTCGCTGACCATATGGGTCATGAGTATCTCTTTTGGATCAGTTGCGGAAATCAGGTTTTGGGACACGTCGCATTTCATTGCCGCGGTCGGCGCGATGGCTTTGATCCAGTATTTTTCAAACAGCGGCATCTGCGCGATTGGCCTGGCGATTAAAAATGGTGAGCCGGTTTGGCGGACCTGGCAGACGCACTATCTCTGGTCCTCGATTACCTACCTTGCGGGCGCCGGACTGGCCGCCTTTGCCTCGAACTCAATCGACCGGTTCGGCATTACCGTCGCCCTCGTGGGCGCCCCGATCCTGGTGATTGTCTATTTCACCTACAACAAGTATCTCGAGGAAATCCGCGCGACCGCGGCGCAGGCCGAGCAGGCCGAACGCGAACGCGCCGAGGCCGAACGCGCGCGCGCCGAAGCCGAACGCGAACGCGCCGAACAGGCCGAGCGTCACGTCGAAGAATTAAACCGCCACATTGCCGAACAGGAACGCATCGGCCAGCAGTTGCAGGAAAGCAAAGATCACTTCCGTCACGCGGCCTTTCACGACGCGTTGACGAACCTGCCCAATCGCACGCTGCTGACTGAAAACCTGAAATTCGTCATCGAGCGCGCTAAAAACCAGGAGGACTATCAGTTTGCTGTACTCTTTCTTGACCTCGATCGTTTTAAGAACGTCAACGACAGTCTGGGTCATACGATCGGTGATCAATTGCTGATTGCCATGGCACGGCGTCTGGAAAGCTGCATTCGCGAAGCCGACATCGTGGCCCGCCTGGGCGGCGACGAATTCGCGATCCTGCTGGACGGAATTCACAACGGCACCGAAGCCACGACCATGGCCCGGCGGATCCAGGAGAAGCTGGCTTCGCCTTTCAATCTCAGCGGGCATGAAGTGTTCACTTCAACCAGCATCGGTATCGCACTCAGCTCAACCGGTTACGACCATCCTGAGAACATGTTGCGCGACGCCGACACGGCCATGTATCGCGCCAAGGCGCAGGGCAAAGCGTGCTACGAAGTTTTCGATAAGGGCATGCACACGCATGCGGTTTACCTTTTGCAGATGGAAAACGATCTGCGGCGCGCGCTTGATCGTGAAGAGTTCCGCGTTTTCTATCAACCGATCGTGTCTCTCGAGAACGGCAACCTGGCCGGCTTCGAAGCGCTCATCCGCTGGCAACATCCGGAGCGCGGCTTCGTCAATCCGGCGGACTTCATTCCCCTGGCGGAAGACACCGGACTCATCGTCCCGATCGGCATGTGGATCTTGCGCAAGGCCTGCCAGCAACTCTGTCAGTGGCAATGGCAGTCACAGGCAAATCGCAATCTGTTCATGAGCGTCAATCTTTCCAGCAAGCAAGTTTCGCAACCCGATCTGGTGGCGCGCATTCGCGACATCCTCGAAGAGACCAGCGTGGACGCGAAGCATCTGAAGCTCGAACTGACCGAGAGCGCCGTCATGCAAAACGCCGACATGGCCGCGCGACTGCTCAAGCGTTTGAAAGATTTGGGTGTGCAGTTGAGCATCGACGATTTCGGCACCGGCTATTCATCGCTCGGTTACCTGCATCGGTTCCCGGTGAACACCCTGAAGATCGATCGCTCGTTCATCGGTCGCATCGGCGAAGCCGCTGAGAACATCGAGATCGTTCGCACCATCGTTTCGCTCGCCGAGAACATGGGCATGGACGTCGTCGCCGAAGGTGTCGAGACGCTCAGCCAACTGACCCAACTGCGCAAACTGAATTGCCAGTACGGGCAGGGCTATCTGTTCTCGCGCCCGGTCGATCCGGAATCAGTCAGCGCCTGGATTACCAGGAAACCGCACTGGCAAGGCGACCTGTTCCCGACATTGATGAATGAACAATACGTGCCGGCGAAACGCGAGAACGTGGTGCAGATGATCACGGCGTAGCGCAAGTTGTTAACTTGCATAGTGAGATAGAGGTCGCAAGTTACCAACTTGCGCTACTTCCGAACAAAACACCCGCGAGCTCGGGCGAGCCTGCGGGTGTTTTCTTACTTACTTCAATTGGTCTTCAGCGAGTCAGGAAAACATCCCAAGCCCAGCGGGCAAGTTGAGCGCCATGGATATCCTTGACCTTCGCGCGGTACTTGAATTGATTACCGAAAAGATCGGTCTTTTTCGATTCTTTGTAGTTGAGGTCGATCGATTTGAGTCCCAGTTCCGGTAGCGAATGCAATTCAGCAGGCTCGGAAAATCCGTTATGATTCGCGTCCTGCCACAATCTTAACCTCGCGAAGACCGTGTCACGGTCATCAATTATCCCATCTCCGTTGCCACCGTTTTGGCTCTTGTCAAATTCAGCCAACGCGAGAAATCCATTTGCGGATTGATTTGCCGGTTGAGGTGAAAGGTTTCCAAATAGCTCGGTGCCATTATCAATCTTTCCGTTTCGATTACGGTCCAGCACCAACCACGCATCATCAGAACCCGCTGACGTCCAGGACAAATGTTCGGTTGTCCCGTTGCCATCCAAGTCGAAATCGACACCCGCCACCTTTGACGTGAGATTAAATCCATCGCCGTTTACATCGATCACGATAGGCGAACCTTGTTCACATTGGCAAGTGACATAACTGTACGAATAAGGCGGGTCACACATCATAGGGTCACCTTGGCAGGGCGGAGTTTCGCCACAGTTGTTTGTCGCAAAATTCCAATACCAACCGTATGACTCGCAGGTATCTTCGTCATCCGCTTCTGGTGCCGAACAGTAGTAAGTTACTTGGGTGGTTTCCGTTGGATAACCGTCATACTTGCAGGCAGATAATGTTGAGTTGAGTTGCGCTTCATGCGTTGTTTGCTCCCATTTGTTGTGATTGCTATCTGCCCACTTGGCGGTATCGAACCCTGGGTAACAACCCACATCATGATCGAAACTGTCCCGCAAACAATTCCCCGTTGCCTGAACGGTTGGAAAACCAAAAACATCCCCCGCCCATTCAACGACCCATTCCTCCGTTTTGGTACGCGCTCCGTAGTGTTGGGCATCATTGCATAAGGGAGCATTAGTGAAATATTGATCCACTCGTATGAAGGTAACGCCACAATAGCCTAATACCGCAACCGTAAAAATCGCACTAAACAAAAAGAGAGAGCTCGCGATTATGAATCTTCTCATTTTTGGGGCTCCTTGGAATCCTTTACAGGTTTCCTGGATTCTTCTTCGATTTCGATTCGCGCAAAGCTTTTAATGAACCAACACAACCGCCATCCGTGCCGTTGGCATAAGCTACACTGCCAACCTGCAAGTCCGCATCCGGCGGAATACTATTGATGGGTATGGCGACTTCGTATAGGGAATGTGCAGCGGCAAGTGTTTTGGGTGTATCGGCGCCAAATGAATCAATAACTAACCTGTGTTCTACATGATCTTTCTTCGATATCCATTCAATTGAGACCGCGACGATTGATGTATCGCTGTTGTTCATGAGCTGCAAGACAAGCTCGGTCGAATCGTTATCTGGGCTCGGTTTTCTAAAGAATGCGCTTTGAACGGCCACATTGCCGAGACACGAAGTTATGTTCGGCAAAGTCGACGTGTGTGGCTTTTGCAAGAGCCGCGGACTCTTACCGCCATGAACCCAAACGGCATAACCGGTGGTTGCGACAAAGACACCAGAAACGACAGCCGACAGAATTATTTTCCGATTGTTCATCCGACCTCCGAACGACGACAGTAAGAACGATGTTAGAAAGATGTTAGTGTCGGGGCTGACTGACGGGACATCCCGGGATGTGAGCGGCAGAGAGCCGTGAATGCGTGGCAGCTATACGCCTTATAAAACGGATTGTCAATATATTTCGCAACACTTGACACCCTGAAGATCGATCGCTCGTTCATCGGTCGCATCGGCGAAGCCGCTGAGACCATCGAGATCGTTCGCACCATCGTTTCACTCGCCGAGAACATGGGCATGGACGTCGTCGCCGAAGGCGTCGAGACGCTCAGTCAACTGACCAACTGCGCAAACTGAATTGCCAGTACGGCCAGGGCTATCTGTTCTCGTGCCCGGTGATCCGGAATCAGTCAGCGCCTGGATTACCAGGAAACCGCATTGGCAAGGCGACTTGTTCCCGACCTTGATGAATGAACAATACGTGCCGGCGAAACCCGCAAACGTAGTGCAGATGATCACGGTCGGCAGAGGAACGGAGCGTCGGGGCACCCTCCCTAACGGTCGGGTCTCCGCGAGTGCCGATCAGCCTGAGTTGAAGCACTTCTCCACTTCTTCGGGGCGGTTTTCCGGCAGCAGATTATTTAGATGAGGGTGATCCATGGCGGACGGATCATCGAGAGGTTTGATCTCATAAATCGTCGGCGCGATTTGTTTGAAATGAAAGCGTGTTTCGACCTGCGCTAGTTCCCTGACCTCAACCAAATGCCAATCACACGGCAGCCACCAGCGGGGATCGGCATCGAGAAAAACACGGCGACCGGCCTTCAGGTGCTCGTCGATTTTTGATTCGAGTTGACCGGCGGGCCAACCCGCGCCGACGCCAATCCAATCCCATTCACCCAGTCCGATGCCGCGCCAGTACTGCACGGCTACAGTTTGCGCGCCCGCGATGACAACCGCGTCGCGCGGGATCAACTTCAAACGCGCGTCGTAAGTTTTTGCCTGGGCCAGCCGATTGAAATATTCATTGCCGGCCGGCGGGACCAAAACGATCATCAACGCGCCGATGAGAGCGACGCCAACGATCGCCGAAACAAAACCCCGTCGTTCGCCGCCGAATCTGCGCGCTTGAATCCTCGCGTAAAAATCTCCGGCCAGCGGCGCCATGGCCGGCAATCCCGTCAGGAAGTATCGCCAATTGATCGTGGTGCTGTAGTTGAAGAAGAGCATCGCCGTGGCGAACGCGCCAATGGCCGCCGCCAGCAACGAGAGAGTGAAGCCGCGCTCGCGCCATTCCTTGCCAGCGGCAAACGGCAACCCAACCGTGATGAGCGGCGCGCACATGAAGAAGTAGATCAAAAACGGCTTGAGATTGGCGGCAGATATCGGATGCCGTTTAGCTTCATCCTGCATCGACGAAAGCCACGTGTGCCAATCGAGCCGGAAGACCGTTGAAGCTTCGTACCAAATGAGGAACGGTCCGAACGCTACCACCAGGAAGATGGCAAGCGATGCCGCGACAGCTGGAATGGTGCGGCGATCAAATTTGTATCCGGCAACGAATGGCGCGATCACGAGCCAGGGCGCGTACAAGGCCACGGTTTCGCGCAGATTCACCCCCAGACCCAAAAAGGCCGCGCCCGCCGCCAGCAACCACCACCTTTTGGTTTGAATGCCGCGCAAATGAATCGCCAAAGCTACTGCCGTGAGCAGCACGGACGGAATCTCGGTCATCACTTGCCCGCCGTAAATGACCAAAATCGGCGAGCACGCAATCATCAACGCGGCCAGCGTCGCCGATCGCGGCGAGCCGGTCAGATCGCGCGCGAACACCCAACAGGCGATGACCGCGAGCGGCGTCTCAATCACCACCGCATATTTGAACAGCAGGTAAGCGTGCTCCGGACCAACTCGGAACAGGGCGTGCGCTACGCGGTACAGCGCGAAGTTGAAGATTGTGAATAATGATCGGCCCAGCGCCATCGATGATGGCCGCGCGTGCAGCGAAAAGATTGTGTAGTCGAGCGCGTCCCAATCGCCGATGAATGGGTTGAGATAGATGAGCGTGAGGACGAGAGCGACTAGTGCGGGCGGCAGCCAGTAGGGGTATTCGTGGCGCAGGGTTCTGCGCGAGCTAGGAAGAAAGACCATTGAAAATTGAAAATTGCAAAATGAAAATTTCAAATTGGGGGTCGCTGAAGGTCATGGCCTTTATCACAGAAGACTTCACGGACCGTGCCAAGCGAAAATCCAATTTGCATTTTTCAATTTTCATTTTGCAATGCAGCTTCCGGTTCTTGCGTAGCAGATGCTCGTTTCGGGCGGGCCACCATTTTGAGCTTATTCCCGCGGTCGCTGTATTCGACTTCGTCCATGATGTTGTAAATCAGGAGCACTCCGCGGCCGCTCGATTTGAAGAGGTTCGTAGGGTCGCACGGATCGGGAATCTCACGCACGTTGAATCCGTCGCCTTCATCTTCCACGGTAAAGATGGCCTCGCGCGCCGACAATTCCGCCGTCACCCGCAAAAGCTTTTCCGGATCGTGGCGATTGCCGTGCTTGACCGCATTCACAAAGGCCTCGTCGAGCGCGATATAAAGATTCGATTGCTCGACCTCGATCATCCCCAACTTCGCTACGCGGTCGAGCAGATATTCGAGCACCGCGTTCATCAAGCTGAGATCACTCGGCAGCTCGAGGTCGATCTTTTCACGAACACGAGGCGAATCGGGCGCCTTATCAATGCATCGGAGTTTGAACGACAGCGTCCGTTCGATGATGTCGTGCAGCGCGGGAATAGATCGTCGCGCCCGCTCGCTGGTCACAGCCACTTTGAAGGAACGCACGGCGTCGCCGGCAGCCGGTGGTTTCGGTTCGTCGATTAGATCGCTGACGAGGAGATCGAAATTCGTCTGGCCCTCGACTACCAGAGCCTCGTCTCGCTGGCTGACGACCGTGATCCGGTGACCGAGCCGTTCCACTTCGCGGCGCAATCCGGCGCGGATGTCGTCGTCATTCTCGACGATCAAAATCGTGCATTTCGTCTGGTTCCCGTTGCGCTCGTTCAGGGGCATCAGCTTGAAATCGGCGCGGAGAGAATTAGCCGAAGGACCTTCCTGATGGGCTAATACGAAACTCCGCGCGCGGGCGTTCGGAATATATCACCGGGACGATTTGGGTGATAGCGCAAGTTGCTTACTTGC